>JBIKMD010000410.1:0-5052 GCA_044359465.1 Myxococcota bacterium | reverse complement strand
AGATCCGGAGTGTCTGTCTTGCTGGTGAGGCTCACGCGACGCAGCACTGTCTTGTTTACGAGATCGATACGCTGCAGGCTGAGCACGTAGTTGTTTGGCAGCTTTTGAATGGTGCCCGTCACGAGCTGCTGCAGCTGCACCAACTCCGCTGCGTGGGAAAAACACTTGCTGTCCGAGCAGCCGAGCACCTGTTGTCTTTCAGCAAGGCTGACGACAGCTTTGAGATCAGCGGTGGTCACGACGTCGAAGTTGCTCACTGCGCTCGCTTCCGTGCTCAACGTTTCTTCGACTGCGGCAACCAAGTCATCTGCCACGTTTGGTGCCGTCATCCCGAGCACGCCAAGCCTTGGGTGCGCACGCAGATCGGAATTGGGCGCTGCGAATAACAAGAGGGCTAGAAAGTGCATGCGATGTGATCCCCCAAGCTCAAGGGCTCGGCAACAAATCGAAGTTGATGGTGCAAATTCGCTCGACCCGACAGATGACTATCGCTGTCGCTGGAATGCCTCATCCGCTGGTCAGCTCAAGGCCCATGCGATTTGTATGGCCTACTTTGGCAACCTGCCGACGGGTTGGACGACCAACTAAGTCCGTGGCGCGTTGCCTCGCAGCGCTACAGTCGCTAGTTGTAGGTGCACCATGATCCCTATCAGCGATGACAATCCCACAGCGCGTGCGCCGATTGTCACGGGTCTCATTCTCATCGCGCTCACGTTCGTCTGGCTACTGGTGCAGGGCGGCGCCTTCGACGCGACTGTCCTCGCAGCCAGCGTCTGCAATTTTGGCATGGTGCCAGGTGAGATCACGCACCTTGCCAAGCTGGGAACGGGAATACCACTTGGTGCGGGCATGAGCTGCGTCGTGGACGCGGATCCCATCAACCTGTGGACGCCGTTTACGTCGATGTTCTTGCACGGAAGCTGGATGCACCTCATTGGCAACGCGCTCTTCTTGTGGGTGTTCGGCAACAATGTCGAAGACAGCATGAGCCGCCTGCGTTTTGTCGTGTTCTACCTGCTCTGCGGGTTGATCGCTGCAGGGGCGCAGATCGTCGTCGACCCCACTTCACCTGTGCCCATGGTCGGTGCGTCGGGCGCGATCTCTGGCGTGCTCGGCGGCTATCTCTTGCTCTATCCGCGTGCGCGCGTGAACATGCTCTTCATCTTCATCATCTTCTTCAAGGTGATTCCGCTACCGGCGTGGCTCGTGCTGCTCTACTGGATAGGCGTGCAGGTGCTATCTGGTCTGCCACAGCTCACTGGCCCGGGTGGATCCGTTGGCAGCGGCGTGGCATTTTTTGCGCACATCGGCGGTTTTCTGGCTGGTGTGGTGCTCATCAAACTGTTCGCGAACCGCGCTCACCTGACGCCGCATCGGCGTGCCTTAGGCCGGGCGTAATCACAAAACCTGCAATTCGCCCCGTAAATGATACCTTTCGTGCATGCCGAATATCGATCGCTATTGTGATCTGCTCCGCGTGCCCGCTGCCGAAGTGTTGACCTTTCGTTCCGGCCAGTTGGTCGAGCTGACAGTGGGTGGCTCGGGTCGCCCCGCATCGAAGGGGCCGGCGACGGCGCCGCAAATCATGGCGCTGTTGCAGGAAATTCTGCCGCCGGACTTCAAACAACAGGCAGAACAGAAAGCGACTGACTTCCCTTACGCGACGGCAGCTGGCAATTTCCGCATTCGTGTTCGCATTGAGGCCGGAGCCGTCACTGCGCAGTTGTTTGTGAGCGCGGGCGCTCCCGCCGCAGCACCGAGTGCGGTGGTTCCGGCGGCAGTTCCCATGGCTGACTCGCACGCACCTGCAGCGCCAGTGGGCGATCTTGGTGCGCCAAAACACATGAACGAGCTGTTCGAACAAATGCTCGCCATGAAAGCGTCCGACTTGCATCTGAAGTCGACCAAAGTGCCGATGATTCGTGTGCACGGTGACATGGCGTTCATGCCGGGCCGTAGTCCCATTCCGGCAGACGATTTGTACGCCCTGCTGAGGGGCATCATGCCCGAGCGCAACGTCGCGCAATACGAGCAAGTGAAAGACACTGACTTTGCGTACGAGCTACCGAGCGGTACGCGTATGCGCTGCAACGTGTTCAAAGACATCGTTGGCGTAGGCGCCGTGTTTCGTCAGATTCCAAGCAAGATCCTCACCACCAAGGACCTTGGTGTGCCGCCTGCCGTGGTGAAGCTGTGCGATTATTCAAAGGGGCTCGTGCTCGTGACGGGTCCTACGGGGTCAGGTAAATCGACGACGCTTGCGGCGCTGATTGATCACATCAACGCCACTGAAGCTTCGCACATCATCACCATCGAAGATCCTGTCGAGTTCGTGCACCCAGACAAAAAGAGCCTCGTGAATCAACGCGAGCTCGGTGTGAGCACCATGTCCTTCAAAGCCGCGTTGCGCGCCGCGCTGCGTGAAGATCCAGACGTCGTGCTCGTCGGTGAGCTTCGCGATTTGGAGACCACCGAGATTGCCATTGAAACGGCCGAGACGGGTCACTTGGTGTTCGCGACCTTGCACACCAACACAGCGGCCGCGACGGTCGATCGTATCATCAATCAGTTTCCCGCCGATCGTCAGGAACAGATTCGTTTGATGCTCTCCACCTCGCTACTCGGTGTGGTCTCGCAAACGTTGTGTAAGAAGATTGGTGGCGGCCGCGTTGCCGCGCTCGAAGTCTTGATCGGTACCCCCGCGATCGCCAACTTGGTGCGTGAAGGGAAGACCTTCCAGATTCCGAGCGCCATGCAAACAGGCCGCAACCTCGGCATGCAGACGCTCTGCGATGCGTTGATGGATTTGGTGAAAAACAAACAGATCGAGCCGGAAGAAGCCTACCGCTGCGCTGCCGACAAGAAAGAAATGGCGCAGGCACTCACCCGCGCTGGTCTGCGCGGCTCGTGGGCGAGCGAGGCTGTCGCCCAGTAGCAAGCTCGTGTTAGACCGCGCCCATGAGGCTCTTCGCACTCGCTACGATCACGCTCTTTGCTTGCACTGATCCATCACCCTTCAAGTCGCAAAAGCCGTTCAAAGCGACGGCCACCCAGGCCATTTCGACCGTTCCTGCTTCGACCGCTGACTATTTTGGCGGCCCGTGGCCTGACAACCGCCGCCTGAAAGACGGCAAGTTGCCGACCCGTGGCTTTCCGAATCCTGGCGAAGGCAGCTTGGCGACCGTGCTCTTTAACACCGCGGATCGCGTGCTCGATGGTTTTGGCACCAACGCGCCCATGTACTTGCCGCTGAGCGGAGGCATCGACGTAGCAACCTTGCCGCAAGCGCCAGCAGACGCACAGACAGAGGGCAGCGCGCTCTTTGTTGTGGCAATCGATGAACGCTCTCCGGCGTACGGAAAGCGCGTACCGCTCGAATGGCAGTTCTTCTCGGAAGCTACGCTCTTCTTACGCGCCAATACCTTGTCGGTGCGGCCGCTCATGGGGTTTCCGCTAGAGGAGGGGACCACCTACGCCATCGTCATGACCACGGAAGTGAAAGACACGGGCGGCGCATCACTCGGACCCGATGAGGCGCTGTGGGATGCGCTCATTGGTCTAGAGAAAGACCCAGCGCAGCAAGCACACTACGCTCCGCTCATTGCCTATCTCGAGAAACAGAAGATCGGGCCCGAGCGCGTGGCCTTAGGCGTGGTGTTCAAGACGCAAACGATCATGGGCGAGTTGCAGAAGCTGTTTGGCTACCTTCAATCGTTGCCAGCGCCTAGCATCGACAACGTCTCTTTGTTTCGCACGCGCAACGCGTCCTATGGCTTTCATGCGGACTATGCGGCGCCTTATTTGCTGCACGGCAATGCGCCCTACGAACAAGAAGGCGGTGAGTTCAAATACGACGATTCCGGAACGCCCATTCCGAGCAAAACCGAACGCATGCGCCTCACCATCATCGTGCCGCGCTCACCCATGCCCGCCGCGGGTTTTCCCGTCGTCATGTACAGCCACGGCACCGGCGGCAACTACGGGAGCGTCACTGCGGACATTGGAGATGATCTGGCTGAAGTAGGCATTGCCAGTGTGGGCATTGACCAGGTGTTGCATGGTCCGCGCGTCCCGGCAGGCAGTGGTTGTCTCGGGCAAGCCGCAGAGATTTGTTTCTTCAATCCGGTCAACGCCAAAGCGGGTCGGAATCTCACGAGGCAAGGCGCGCTGGATCATGTGCTCCTCAAGAAGCTGCTGGAGAACGGAACGATCGCTGCCTCTGCGCATCCTGATGGCCTGAGCGTTCGTTTTGATCCCGAGCGCATTGGCTACTTCGGCCACTCACAAGGCGGACTCACCGGTGCGATTTACGGTGCTGTAGAACACAACTTGAGCGCGACCGTTCTTTCCGGCACTGGCGGACATTTGATGACCACAGTGCTGCTGCGCACGGACCCAATCGATCTGCGCTTGCTGGCCGAAGGTGCGTTTTTGAACCTGCAAGGTAAGGACTCGATTGGTCCTTTTCATCCAGCGCTCGCGCTGCTGCAAACCGTGGCAGAGGTATCCGACCCGCTCAACTACGCCAAGCATTGGACGCAAGACGGAGAGTCGGGACTTCGTAACCTTTATATGACGAGCGGGCTCCTTGACCCATATACGCCGGCCGTTGGTGCAGAAGCGCTCGCGGCGGCGGCATTTCTCCCACAGTGGAGTGAAGGTGCGACAGTGTCGCCTGCGCACGTGCTGCGCGGGATTGCGCAAGTCACAGGGCCGCTGACCCAAAATCTGCCAACACCCCGAGGGAATGTGACCGCCGTGTTTCGACAATTTCCGGGCGAAGGGCACTTCCCCGTGTTCGACACGCCGGCTATCGCACAGTGGGTGCCCTTGTTCGAGAGCGCTTTTGCGCAGGGTGACGCAACGATTCCGTAGCGGCGTGCCTCCGCGCCGACTAAAATTCTAAACATGTCCGTAGCCGCTCGCGACGAGCTCTTGGCTCGCTTGTCTTTTCTCGCGCCGCTTTTTTCCGAAAAACGCGTGCTTTGTGCCGGTGCTCCACAGGCCCTCGCTGAAGACTTAGGCAACGCGATTGCCGAGCACGGTGCGGCT
>JBIKMD010000408.1:0-5062 GCA_044359465.1 Myxococcota bacterium | reverse complement strand
CGCGGAAATTTTTGCGTCTCCTGAAAGGGAGTTGGTGCGCGGCGCGCTGAAAAAGTACACCGACGCGCGCTTGGCCTTTTACTCCGACGCCACGGTCAACCCGCAACCGTTGCAAGCCGAAATCTGGCAACACGCGACGGGTTTGATTCAACGCAATGAGAAAGCGGGCATTTTTTTCGCTGCTGCGGTGAACGAGATGATCGATCTCGAAGGCGCGCGTCTGGCTGCGCTGGATACGCACGTACCTGTGTCGTTGCTCGTTTTACTGGTCCTCGTGGCCATCGTCGCTGTCGGGACAACCGCCTACGCGTGGGCACCAAAACGCTCGCTGCTTGGCGTCAGTATTCTTCCTGTGCTGGTGGGAATTGCCATCTCGGTGGTCATCGATCTTGATTCGCCACGGACAGGACTCATTCGCGCCGGGCAAGCACCGCTCGAGCGCTTACGCCAATCGATGGAGCCATGAACTTTTTTCTTCTCGCCTGTCTTCTCGCGGGCAATGACAATGGCGTGTTGTTCGGGTCGTCCGCCATGATGATGGGCGGCGCTGCGGCTGCGCTTATCGAAGATGGCGCGTCACTGCAGTACAACCCCGGTGGTCTACTCGTTGACGGAACCAAACTCGACGTCTCTGGGAATGCCTTCAGCTTGCGCTTGCATACGGCAGATGCTTTTCTGCGTACTGGGGATGCGCGTGCATCGGCGAGCGCAACGGAGATCGTATCGATTCCCAGTGCGACCACATTTAGTCGTCGACTGAGCGATCGCTTCTCCTTTGCTGCAGGCATCTTTGCGCCGCGCACCTCGGATTACACTCTGCGGAGCCGTTTAGATCTGCCGAATGGTGAAACGTGGATCGCCGCGCTCAGTGAGACTTATTCGGAGCTGCGCGGGTCATTTGGGGCGTCCTATCATCCCGGGATGTTTTCTGTGGGACTCGCCGTCGACGTCGTCTACTTCAGCGAGTTCTCGGCCTCCATGCTCGGGGGAGGATCGCAGAGTGACGGTGAGAACGTGATCTTCACGCGCACGGCTTCGTCGAAGACGGTAGCATTGGCGGCTCGCGGGGGAGTGGTTTGGCGTGTTTGGCGTGGCCTTCGTTTTGGGCTCACTGTCAGCTCTCCGCAAGTGTCTTTGGTTCGATCGGTGCGCGCGGATGATGTCGCAGGTGGCGCCGATGCGAGCTCGCGTGTCTTTTCCGTTACGCCCACGAATGAGCTCGTAGCGGATGTGCGTTTGGCTGCGCCGCCGTCTGCACGTCTCGGCATCGGTTGGAAAGGGGAGACCTTCAGCGTCGCGTGCGATTTGGTGGTGTCCACGCCGGCACCGGGGCGGGTTTGGAACATCAATGTGATCGCGGGAGCCAGAGGACGCGTGACGAAGCTCATCTCTTTGGGCGGTGGTTTGTTTACCGACCGTAGCTCGTACCAGCCGGGGGCGAGTTTGGCGCGCGCAGCGATCGACTACTACGGCGCCAATCTGAGCGTTGAGTTTTTGAACCGCTACGAACGAGCGGATAACCCGCGACCAATAGAGTTTGGGACGCAGATCGGGCTGCGTTACGGGTTCGGCATCGGCAAGCTCTCTGCGCTCGAGGTGCCGACTACCTTGGCTGGAGATGCGGCGATCTCAGACACAGGGATTCAGTCGCATGAAATCATGTTCATGTTGGGCTCATCGTTGAACCTATGATCGTGAGACAACAAAGATCAGAACCTTACTACCCTGACGGCGCCAAGCACCCAGGACGCAGGTGCTGAGCGGTGCAAGCGCTACGTTACGAACGCTATGGCGGGCCTGAGGTCGTCGGGCTTCAAGAGGTGCCCACGCCAACGCCGCGCGCAGGTGAGTGTCTCGTACGAGTGCATGCTGCGGCACTCAATCCCAAGGACTCGTTTTTTCGGATCGGTGAGCCAAAGTTCGTTCGGCCGCTCGCAGGCACACTTCCGCGTGGGATCGGTTTTGACTTTGCCGGCGAAGTCGTTGGCACCAGCGAGCCGGTGTATGGGCTCACCAGCGGTCTGCGTGGAAGCACCTGCGCGGAGTACGTGCAAGTCCCGCTCAGGATGCTGGCGCCAAAACCAAAGAATCTGTCGTTCGCGCAGGCTGCAGCGCTTCCGCTCGTGATGCTTACGGCGCTGCAGGCGCTGCGGGACGACGGCGGGTTGAAAGCGCAGGGTTCGGTTCTCGTGTACGGAGCGTCTGGAGGTGTTGGCACGGCGGCGCTTCAGATCGCCAAGGCTTTAGGGGCCAAGACGATCGTGAGTGTATCCAGCGCAAAAAATCGTGAGCTCTGCTTATCGCTCGGTGCAACGCTCTCGCTCGACTATGCGAGTGATCACTTGCCGCCACCAGGTCTGCACTTCGATGTCATTTTCGACACGATCGGCGAGCAAACCTTTGGACGTTGGCGCACAGCGTTGCTGCCGGGCGGCATGTTTGTCGGCACAAGACCGACGCCCTCATTGCTTGCAGCGATTGTGAGCACGCGCTTGTTCTCACGCCGCGCGAGGCTCGTGGCGGTGCGTAGCGACGGCGAGGACCTGCGTACGCTCACGCGCTTCGTTGAGGCTGGTCTGGTTGCACCGGTGATTGATTCGGTGTTTGCGATGAGCGCCGCTCAGGAAGCGTTCACGCGCCTCGACTCGCACCGTGCGCGTGGCAAGGTCGTCATCCAAGTGAGCCCGCCTGGCCGGCCCGAAAACTGAGAATTGACCCGCCGCGAGTCGCTGAGTCGCGTGACGCACGCACGATCGATTTGCGCTGCGCGCGAGTTTTTGTCACAATGCATAAAGCGTGCCTGTTTTTCACCTTGGCGACGAAATCGCTTTTCCGAGCCCCGCTCTAGCGGACCCTGAGGGGCTTCTTGCCGTGGGCGGCGATCTGAGTGTCGAACGGCTCCTGCTCGCATACAGCATGGGCATCTTCCCTTGGTTCAACCGAGGTGAGCCCATCTTGTGGTGGTCTCCTCCTGAGCGCGCTGTGGTCACCCCTTCGGAGGTGCATCTTCCGCGGACGCTCCGCAAAGCGCTCAAGAAGACGCCGCTCACCGTGCGCGTGGACACTTGCTTCGACCAAGTCATCAAACACTGCGCCAAGACGCCACGGCCGGGTCAACGCGGAACCTGGATCACCATGGACATGCGCGAGGCTTACACAGAGCTTCATGCACGCGGTGTTGCGCATTCGTTCGAAACCTTCCTGGGTGACGAGCTGGTAGGCGGTCTCTACGGCTTGTCGCTTGGCGGCAGCTTCTTTGGCGAGTCCATGTTCAGCCATGTCGATGACGCGTCGAAGGTCGCTTTTGTCGAGCTGGCGCGCGTGCTGACGACTTGGGGCTTCGATATGATCGATTGTCAGCTCCCAAACAGTAATGTCATGCGCTACGGCACCAAGGTGATCCCCCGTAAGCTTTATTTAGAGCTGCTTGCGTTGAGCGTGAAGAAACCAACGCGCATTGGGAAGTGGGTCGCACCTCCCATGGCTGATTTGTGAAACCTATGCGCCCCGTTTGCGTTATGCTTCGAACGTGAGAGCGCTTTGCCTTAGTTTTGCCCTGATGACCGCGTGCGCGGCGCCGCTTGCGGAGGGGCCACGGCAAACAGTCGCAATGGATGCTGTGGTTATTCGCCACGAAGCGCCGGCTGATTTGCCTACAGACACCTACGATGCGGATACAGTGCTGCATTACGCGCGAGAGGCCGAGCGCGCCCGGGACTACGCCAAAGCGCGCCGACTCTACGAGCGTCTGCTCAACGAGTTTCCTGATTCCAAACTGCTGCGCCCCGCGAATTTCGGTGCTGCTCGAAGCCAGGAAGCACTTGAAGGCTGCACGGTGGTGCTGCCGAAATACGCCGCCATTCGGGCCGAGGATCCAGACGCCGGCGATGTGGGCGACTGGGTCGACGTGCACTTCCGAGAGGCGTCCTGTCTGCTTTCATTGCAGCGTCCAGCCGATGGTGCTGCGCTACTCGGTGAGCTCCTGAAGTTTCCGGCGCTCAGCAAGACTGACCGCCTCGAGGCGATGGTCGGCCGCGGTATCGCAAACAAGGATGCAGACGATCTGGAGCTCGCCGAACGCGATTTAGTCATGGTGTTTGCCGTGGATCGCGAGAACCAAAAGAGCGAATCAAAATATATGGGCGCGGAGATTGAGACGCGCTTCATCGTCGCCAAAGCGGCGTACCACTTAGGCGAAGTCTACCGCCTGCGCTTCGAACGGACCAAGCTCGAGTACCCACAGAAGATGCTAGAAGAGCGTCTCGAGGAGAAGTCGCAGGCCCTGCTGCGCGCTCAGACTTACTTCTTACGGTCGATCCGCCTAGGCACACTCGATGTGGCCGCGGCCGGCGGTTTTCGGGTGGGGGGGATGTATGAAAAATTCTATGAAGAGCTGATCGCGCTCGAACCCCCCGCCGAGCTCACCGAGTCGCAGCAGAAGCTCTATATGAGCGAGTTGAAGGTGAAGATCGCGATTCTCCTGCGTAAAGCAGTGAAGATCTACGACGAGGCCGTAGCCATGGCCAAACGGACGGGTCTCAAGAGCGATTGGATTGAGAAAGCCAACGAAGCGCTCGACCGGATCAAAAAGCAGTACCTCGCGGATATCTCGACCTGAACGTCAAGCGCAGTTGACAGCGTTTTACCTTCGTAGCTGCGCAGCAGTTCTATCGCTGACGAAGGGATGCGAGCAAGCGGCTGCCCAGGACCAAACGGATCAGAGACAAGAGCGATCAGAGACAAGAGCGATCAGAGACAAGAACGACCACAGACAAGAACGACCACAGACAAGAACGACCACGGACAAGAACGACCACGGACAAGAACGACCACGGACAAGAACGACCACGGACAAGAACGACCACAGACAAGAACGACCACAGACAAGAACGACCACAGACAAGAACGACCACAGACAAGAGCGATCACAGACAAGGCATCGCCCCGGGCGGTAAACGACCGCGTTGATTCCTGAGAAGAAACCCTCCGAGTATTGGAGCCGAGGAATAAGCTGTGAAAGAACGCAGCGATGTTCCGACCAACCGATCGACAGATGAAACTG
>JBIKMD010000407.1:0-5078 GCA_044359465.1 Myxococcota bacterium | reverse complement strand
GAGCAACGATTTTTTCGCCTGACGGACGGAGCGCATGGCACGACTCGGTGAGTTACTAGTTCAAAACAACATGATCACCGCTGCGCAGCTCAACCAAGCGCAGGATCAGTTGAAAAAAGATGGCACACGCCTTGGCACAGCGCTGACCAAGCTCGGTATCTTGCAAGAGCAAGAGCTGATGAGCTTCATGTCCAAGCAGTATCGCGTGCCGGCGATCAACCTCGCCGACTTCGAGATCGATCAAGACGTCATCAAGCTCATCCCGCAAGAGGTGTGTGACAAGCACATGCTCATTCCGGTGAACCGCGCCGGCGCGTCGCTGATCGTATCGATGGCGGATCCGTCGAACATCTTCGCGATCGATGACATCAAGTTCCTCACCAACCTCAACATCGAAGTGGTCGTCGCGCCAGAAGCGCAGATCAAAAAAGCGATCGAGAAATACTACTCGACGGGTTCGGCTGCGTCGTACGAAGAGGTGATGGACGGTCTCGATGAAAGCGAGATCGACTTCAGTGGCGAAGACGAGGAAGTGAACGTCGTCGACCTTGAAAAGAGCGCCGAGGATGCGCCCGTCGTCAAGCTCGTGAACTTGATTCTGATCGACGCCATGAAGAAAAACGCGTCGGACATTCATGTTGAGCCGTACGAGAAAGAGTTCCGCGTACGTTACCGCATCGACGGCATGCTCTATGAGATGATGCGTCCGCCCATGAAGCTGCGCAACGCGCTCGTGAGCCGCATCAAGATCATGAGCTCGCTCGACATTTCCGAGCGTCGTTTGCCGCAGGACGGTCGTATCAAGCTCAAGCTCGGTAAGGGCAAAGAGATGGACTACCGCGTCAGCGTGTTGCCAACGCTGTTCGGCGAAAAAGTCGTTCTGCGTTTGCTCGACAAGTCGAACTTGCAGCTCGACATGACCAAACTCGGCTTCGAGCCCAAGCAGCTCGAAGAATTTTTGCATGGCATTCACAAGCCCTACGGCATGGGACTCGTCACGGGACCTACGGGTTCGGGCAAAACGACTACGCTGTATTCGGCGCTCAGCGATCTGAACAAGATCGACAAGAATATCTCAACCGCCGAAGATCCCGTCGAGTTCAACCTTCCCGGCATCAACCAAGTTCAGATGCACGATGACATTGGGTTGAACTTCTCTGCCGCACTGCGTTCGTTCCTGCGCCAAGATCCGAACATCATCATGGTTGGTGAGGTGCGCGACTTCGAAACGGCAGAGATTGCGATCAAGGCCTCACTGACGGGCCACTTCGTGCTCTCGACGCTGCACACGAACGATGCGCCGTCGACCGTGACACGTCTTTTGAACATGGGCATTGAGCCGTTCCTCGTGACCGCGTCGCTCAACGTGATTGTTGCGCAGCGTCTGGCGCGCCGTATCTGCAAAGACTGCAAAGCGGAAATCGAAGTGCCGGCGGCCACCCTCAAAGACATTCAGATTCCGGCGGCGATGATCGGCAAATTCCCGACGTTCAAGGGCAAGGGCTGCGCCAATTGCTCGAACACCGGCTACAAAGGCCGTGTCGCCGTCTATGAGGTGATGACCTTCAGTGAGCCCCTCAAAGAAGTGGTGCTCAACGGATCTGCCGCGAGTGATCTCAAGCCCACCGCGATCAAAAACGGCATGCAAACCTTGCGCATGTCTGCAAACAAAAAACTCATGGAAGGCGTGACGACTGTCGAAGAAGTCGTGCGCATTTCGGTTGCCGATTGAAGGACATCACGTGAACGACCCCGCCGGCGCACCGCCGCAAACACAAGCCATCTCGCTGCACCAACTACTCAAGGTTATGGTCGAGAAAGGCGCGAGCGATATGCACATCACCACGGGTACGCCGCCGCAGCTGCGTATCGACGGTGAGCTCGTGCCGCTCAAGACCACGCCCATGACGGGCGCTGAGACAAAGACCATCTGCTATTCGATCCTCACCGACGCGCAAAAGCACAAGTTCGAAGAGGAGAACGAGCTCGATCTGTCCTTCGCAGTAAAAGGGCTGTCGCGCTTCCGTGCGAACATCTACATGCAACGTGGCGCTGTTGCGGCTGCGTTTCGTACGATTCCATTCAAGATCATGACCTGCCAAGAGCTGAACTTGCCGCAGGCGATCTCTGATTTGACGAACAAACCGCGCGGCATGGTGCTGGTCACTGGCCCGACGGGTTCAGGTAAAACGACCACGCTCGCTGCGTTAATCGATAAGCTCAATACCGAGATGCACGGCCATATCCTCACCATCGAGGACCCGATCGAGTATCTCCATCCGCACAAGAACAGTGTGGTGAACCAGCGCGAAGTGGGCGCTGACACATCGTCGTTCAAGAAGGCGCTCAAGTACGTGCTGCGCCAGGACCCCGATGTGGTGCTGGTTGGCGAAATGCGCGACTTAGAAACCATCGAAGCCGCCATGACCATCGCTGAAACCGGTCACTTGTGCTTCGGCACCCTGCATACCAACTCGGCCGTGCAGACCATCAACCGCATCATCGACGTGTTTCCGGCGCACAGTCAGCCGCAAGTGCGTGCACAGCTCTCGTTTTCTCTAGAAGCCGTGGTGTCGCAGATCTTGCTGCCCAAAGTAGGGGGCGGCCGTGTGATCGCCGTTGAGGTCATGATCCCGAATGCCGCGATTCGTAACCTCATTCGCGAAGACAAAGTGCATCAATTGTATTCGCAGATGCAGGTGGGTCAGTCGCGTTTCGGCATGCAGACGATGAATCAATCGCTCGCCCAGCTCATTCAGAAACGATTGATCACCCAAGAAATTGGGTTCAACGCGTCGAGCGATCCGGACGAGCTTCGTAACATTCTTTCCAATCCGACGCCGGGCGGCATTCCGCAACGGCGTCCCACCTGAGCTTTAGAGGAGACGCACTATGCCAGCATTTGTTTGGGAAGCACGCACGCGCGCTGGTGAAGTGAAAAACGGCACCATGGTCGCCGACACCATGGAAGCTGTGCAGCAGCGCCTGCGGCAGCAATCGCTCCAGCCTCAGTCCGTCAAAAAGCAGGCGATGCAGATCAACATCAAGCTGCCGTCGTTCGGCGGCGGGGTGACCAGCAAAGACCTCGTGCTCTTCACGCGTCAATTCTCGACGATGATCGACGCAGGTCTGCCGCTGGTGCAGTGTCTCGACATTCTCGGGAACCAAAACAACAACCCCGAGTTCAAACGTGTGCTTCTAGACATCAAATCCACGGTCGAGACGGGCACCACGTTCGCGGAGGCGCTGAAGAAGCATCCGAAAGTGTTCGATACCCTGTTCACCAACTTGGTCGCTGCTGGTGAGACCGGCGGTATTCTCGACTCGATCATGCAGAAGCTGTCGCTGTACATCGAAAAGAACATCAAGCTGGTCAAGAAGGTGAAAGGCGCGCTCACGTATCCCTTGATCGTGCTCTCTGTGTCTTTCGCCGTCGTGACCGTGCTTCTCATGTTCGTCATTCCAACTTTCGAGAAGATGTTCAAAGACATGGGCGGCACGCTCCCTGCGCTCACGCAGTTTCTCGTCGATCTCTCACGGGGTCTTGGTGCCAACGCGATTTGGATTTTCCCGTCCATTGGTATCACCGTGTTTGGTCTGTGGCGCCTCAAGAACACCAAGAAGGGTACAGAGGTCTTCGATAAGTACATCCTGAAAGCGCCAGTGTTTGGTGAGATTGTGCGCCGGGTTGCAGTGGCGCGTTTTACGAGCACGATGGGTACTATGCTCTCGTCTGGTGTTCCGATTCTCGACAGTTTGGACATCGTTGCACGGTCTGCTGGCAACACCACGGTCGAGCAGGGCATCCTCTATGTGCGTGCCAAGATCAGCGAAGGTAAAACGATGGCGCAGCCGCTCGCTGATACCAAGATCTTCCCGCCGATGGTGGTGCAGATGATCGCGGTTGGCGAGTCGACGGGTGCGCTCGACAAAATGCTCGGGAAAATCGCGGACTTCTATGAAGAAGAAGTGGATGACGCAGTCAACGCCATGACTGCGCTCATCGAGCCAGTGATGATGGTTTTCCTCGGCGGTTTGCTCGGCACCATGATGATCGCCATGTACCTGCCAATCTTTACGATGGCCGGCAGCATTAAGTCGTAATCTCTTCTTGAGCTCTCTTCGCGACAGACTCGTAGGCCTCGTAGCCTTTCGTTTGGCGATCGCTGCAGTGGCGCTCGCAACGATTGCGACCAGCGACTACGTCTTTGACCCCAACGTGTCGCTGACCTTACCGTTCGAGGTCTCGGTCGCGGTCCTCATCGTCTTCGTCTCTGCGCTCGGCAACGCCGTGGCCATTCGCCTAGGGGTGGTTCGTAACTTCGTTGCGGCGCTGCAGGTTTCCATCGACCTGGTGCTGCTCAGTGTGGTGATTTGGTTCACAGGTGCGGCCGCGAGTCCCTTTGCCTTTCTCTACTGTGTCGTCGTCATTGAAGCGGCGGCCGTTTTTCCACGGGTTGCCACGTTGGTGGCTGCGACCGCCTGCGCCGCAGCCTTGCTCGGTGTTGCGCTGCTGCACTCTTGGACCAATACCGGTACGCTCATCGCCTTGCGTTCCAATGCGGCCCAGCTAGCGGCACAAATCGCGGCCGTAATGACCGTGGCCTGGCTGGCGTCATCACTCGCACATGAGGGCCTGCGCACGCGCATTCGCTTGGAGCGTACGGAGACCGAGCTCCAGCGCCTTGGCGACTTACATGAGCGTGTGCTCCTCGGCTTGTCGAGCGGGATCGTCACCGTTGATGCGAGTGAGATCATTGGCTTCATCAATCCGGCTGCTGGCGAGATTCTGGGTGTTGATAGTGCGAGGGCGATTGGGAAACTCTTGCAAGACGTAGCGCCGGTGCTCGTGCGCCTAGATCCATCTGACCGCGGTGAGACGCACCTCGAGCTCAACGGACGGATGCGTACTTTGGGGCTGAGCGTCGTCCCGCTGCTCGGTGAGGGCGGCCTGCCTGTAGGCCGGACTCTGATCTTTCGTGACCTGACCGAGATTCGTGAAATGGAGCAACGTGCACGTACCAACGCGCGGCTCGCCAGTCTTGGTCGCTTGGCCGCCAATTTGGCGCATGAGATAC
>JBIKMD010000406.1:0-5079 GCA_044359465.1 Myxococcota bacterium | reverse complement strand
CTTTGCCGCATGGGTGCCGCGTAGTTGTCCGCAGTTTGGAGTACAAGCGGACAAACCCTAACGACCGCCATATGTCCGCAGGTTCTGCGAGGAAAAAAGGAACACCAGCGCCATCTGCCTCGAAAACCCACCCATGCGAACATTCGCCCTAGATATTGCTCTGGCGGAGGCAACACGTGACCAGACTTTCAGCTTCGAAGACGCACGCTCCGTCGTGGCGCAGATGCGAGAAGGAGGTGTCACCGCTGCGGAGCTCACTCGCCTCGACACGTTCATGAACACAAGCGGATTCAACCTGAGCCCAAGAACGCGAGCAGTTCTGAGCGCAGCCATTGCGCGCGGTCCAAACGTGAGACCCGCAGCGCCACCTGCGCGAGACATCAACTATGAAGCATTGCTTGCAGATGGACGCCTCGAGCTGAGCTTTGCCTTCGGCTTCGACGAAGAGGGTTACCACGAAGACGTCATTGAAGCGTTTGAAAGCTCACTAGAACGACGTGGTTTCGTGCTCATTGACCCTTTCTCTCGAGGCGAAAGTGGTCCTCGCTACTCGCGTGCGAGCTTGCTCTCGCTCGGCATCAACCCTGACACCCTCGATCGCAACGTGCGCTACTACGCGCACGTGGACGCCGCGGGACATCCGGCGCCGCTACCGGGCCTCAGCGCTCCGATCAGTGTGCGTGTGCTCCGTCCAGCAGCAAGCGATGCGACGCTCGAGGCTCGGTTGAGTCTAGGCGCCTCGCTCCGGCAACTCTTCATCACGAGCGAAGTGTTCGCGTACTCGGGGCACGGCCGCTACGGCTCAGGACCGGACTTAGATGCTATTGATTCACCGCACGGCAATCTGCGTTTTGGCACACCTTACGAAGGCGGCCATGTGAAGCTCGGACCACCCGCCATTCCATCACGAGAGATGCGCCGCCCCGGCTACCAGCTCGCCTTGTTTAGCGGTTGCAATACGGACCTTTACGTGGCGCCGCTGCGAAGCGCGGGACTCTCGCGCCGCGAGCGCGACCTCATCGTGACCAACCAATTGAACTTCTTCGAACGCGCCAACCACGAGCTCGACGCTTTTTTCGACGCGATCACATTTCGCGACTCGCTTGCCGGCACCATCGAGCGCCTCAACGTCGCAGCGGACGACGACGCCTACCACGCAGACGGTTTTGGCAACCTCAGAGCGAACGTCATTCCCCCAGGTTGATCGGCAAGGCGTTGGCGCTTAACAGGGCGCATGCTTCGTCGCATCGCGCTCGCTCTACTATTTACGCATTGCGCAGCCAGCTCATCCATCGCGCTAGACAGCGCGGTGATGGCTTATGATCGCACCTCCGTCGATGTTCTGAGTAAGCTGCTGCTGCTCAACATCGCCCGTGCGCACCGCGATGATCCGATTCACTTCACGGGCATCTCGAGCATCGCCGCGACTTACGATTTTCGTTTTAGCGCGGGCATTGGCCCGGCAAATACAGGTGAGCTCGGTTGGCTGCCCATGCCTTTTGTCGGCGGCAGCACCGCAGAGAATCCCACCATCACCATTACACCTATGCAGGGCGACGAGTTCACCAAACGCTTGCTCACGCCCTTTGACGAGCAGAAGATCACCATGCTGCTGCGCCAGGGGTACGACGTTGATGCGTTGCTTCGTCTGGTCGTGGAAGAGCTCCGCGTCAGCGACGGAGATAACGAAGTCGTGAGTTACAATCGTCCGTCCGACAAGCTGGGCTACGAACGCTTTCGCAAAGTGATGGCGCACTTGTCGTCGGTCCAAGACCGCCATGTGCTGCACGTGGACCCGCTCGCCATCGAAGGCGGCAGAGTGGTGATCTCCAACTACGATCCGCGTTACCTTTCGCGGCCGGAGCTCGACGCCTTACTAGAAGAAACCACACGCGCTGGGGCCAACGACGTCGTGATTGACATCCGCGCGGACAAACCAGGTGGCGAGTTACCCATGCATGGCACGCTGCGCCTGCGAAGCTTTCTCAACGTGCTCACCTTTGTTGCGCGCGGCATCAGCGCTGAGCCAGAGGTGCACGTCGATCCAGATCCGCGCACTCCCACGATCAATGAGAATCCAGTGAGCACCCTGGAAATCGTGGTGAATCCCACGAGCAAGGCAGAGCTCTCGGTGAAGCTCGCCGAGCAAAACTACGCGGTGAAAGCGCAGACCGGCTACCAATGGAACAAGAAGGCCTTTAGCCTGCTGTACCAATTGTTTCAGATGAGCGTGACCGCGACCCCAAACAATGGACCGTCGATCACCATCGCGAAGTAAGTCATTTACGATCGCGTACGCGCGAAGCCATAGCTACGAGCCAGGCCACGTTTCACTAAAGATCGCTCTCGGTGCCAGGCGGCGCTTCCACGCGCGAAACACCGTTGAGCGACCAAGCGAGCTGCTGCATTTCTTCGCCCGCCTTGTCTTGCACGTGAACAGTGAGCAGACCTTGCGCGTCGAGCACGATGATCAACCGACTCAGCGCCTCGCGATCCGTTTGTGTGAGGCGCATCTGCAGCTTCCCTACGAGCTCGTATTGATCCGCATTCTCGCCGCGTACGAGCATGGCCCCAAAGCTCTGCTCTCCCGCTGCGGGCGCAGGGATTGCCACCGCACCATCTGCAGGGAGCAGCGTGCCGCGCTCTAGGATCCGCACGGTTTGGCCATCCGCCATCACGACGTGAATCGACGCCGCGAGACGCTCGTGCAACTGCAGCTGTCGTTTGGCTTCCGGCGCGCGCGCAACCGGAGCAATGCGCGACGTGATCTCCTTTGGAGACTGAATCGCAGCGCCAGCGGCGGCGACGATCGAGGCGCCTATAGCGACCGCGTGGTCCGGATGTACCCGGCGCGACGGCTTCTTACGAAAGCGTTCCGTGAGCGAACGAATGACGTTGGCACTACGCGACTGGCCTCCTACGAGCAGCACATCATCGATCTGCGCAGACGTTGTTTTGGCGCTGGTGAGCGCACGCTCCACGATACCGAGCGTCCGCTGCACCAAATCCTCAGTCAGGCTTTCGAAGAGCGAGAGCGAAATCGATGCGCGCAAGCCGACCAATTCACCGTTTTTGCGCGTGAGCGCAGGAACATCCACAGAGGCTACTTCAATCTCGCTGAGCTGCTTCTTGGCGAGCTCCGCAGCGAAGCGCACGCGCTGCACAGCCAAACGATCCTCGCGAATCGACACGCCGTGCTCACGTTGGAAAATGGTCAACAAATACTCCGTGACGCGATCATCGAAGTCAGCGCCGCCGAGGAAGGGGTCACCCTCCGTTGCAATGACTTCCATGCGTTCATTGTCAACCTCGACAATCGTTGCATCGAAAGTGCCGCCGCCAAGATCGTAAACGAGCACGCGCTTCTTGAGCTCGCGGCCATAACCGTACGCAACGGCTGCAGCCACAGGCTCGGTGAGCAAACGGACCACGCTCAGGCCGCCTAGCCTTGCAGCCTCGATCACCGATTGGCGCTGCGCCTCGGTGTACGCAGCGGGGACCGTGATCACACACTTTCGAATGTCTTTACCCGTGGACTTCTTTGCGATGGCGCGAAGCTGCACCAGCAATCGCGAGCAAATCCATTCGAAGGGATAAACACGATCGTTCACACGCACGCCCGCATAGCCGCGTGCGTCGGGTGCGATGGGATAGTGGAAAAATGCGCCGTAGGTTTTCACGTCGCGCGAAGCGAAGGCGCGGCCCATGAAGCGTTTGCAACCGACGATAGTGCGGGTGGGCTGTAAGAAGGCCTGTTCGAGCGCTTGATGCCCGACGCTGACCGGCCCCTTCTCTGGAACAAACACAATGCTCGGCACCGTGTCGTAGCCCGAAAATTGCAGCACCCGCGATTTGCCATCTTCGACGATGGCAACGCACGAATTGGTCGTTCCAAGGTCGATGCCGATGATGGGCTCGCTTGTGCGATTCCCGTCGTCGAGCATCTCAACGCGGCGCGCCGGCTCATCTTCTTGCGCTTCGGGCGCAAGGTCCTGCACAACCTTCTTGGCTTTGGGATCGAGCTGCGTGAAGCGCACCCCCATGCCGGCATGCGGGTCATTCGCTTCCCCCGGACGCGATCGCGCGACTTCCGCAGCCACTCGGCAAAGCACACTGTCGTCAGGAAGCAAAAACTCGATGAGCACGCGGCTACCGACCGACGGTGGTGCGGGCGCTTGGATGAACATGCCCCCCGCGCTGATATTCGCGGCTTGGGTCTCGACGAATTGTTCGCGGCTTTCGACTCGTACGCGAATCTTGGCGGGGAATTCTACGCGGCGTGGCCTCTCAACTTCGTTCACATCAACCCCTGAACTTCTAGGCTACCCGCTTTGACGAAAACTACGAGAGATTCGCTCCGGGCTACAGCCAGCCGCGTTTACGAAACCACAGCAGCATCGTCACTGGCGTGAAGCCGCAGATTCCAATCATCACCCACATCAGGGCGTCCGAATGAACCCAGTCCTTCATGAGCGGAAGATTGTCGAAGTTCTGTCCAAAAAAACCCACCACGAACGCCAGGGGAAGAAACACGGCGCTCAAGATAGTGAGGTGTTTCATGATCTCGTTCGTCCGTTGCGCCGTCGCAGACAAATAGGCCTCGAGCGCATTGCCCAGTAGATCCCGGTTTGACTCAATCGATTCATTGATGCGCACCAAGTGATCGTACACATCGCGCAAATACAGCGCCGTGCGTTCGCTGATTTGGGAATCACCGCGTTTCGTGAGCACACCGAGCACATCACGCTGAGGTGACAACACTTTTCGCATCTGCACTAAGTGGTGTTTGAGATCGAAGATGCGTTTGAGATCATCGTGTTTGGGAGACGCCAGCACCGCGTCCTCCAACTCTTCGAGTTCGTCGGCGATCCGATCGAGAATGGGGAACACGTCATCCACCATCCCGTCGGCGAGCAGATAATAAACGAAGTCGACACCTCGCTGCATCGGTCGCGGATCCGATTTGAGTCGTGTGAAAACGCGTTCAATGGCCGCGATGGCAGTCGCATGAACCGTGACGAGGAAACGTTCACCAATGAAGCCATGAAGCTCGAGTGTCTCCAGATTGCGTACGTGGTC
>JBIKMD010000405.1:0-5080 GCA_044359465.1 Myxococcota bacterium | reverse complement strand
TCCAGAAGAACGGGCACGTCGCCGCATGGATGAGCTCTCGGCCAAGAATCAGCTAGCGGACTTCGAAACGGTGCTGCGTGAGATACGTGAACGTGACGCGCGTGATTCCGCTCGCGACGTGGCCCCGCTCAAACCTGCGCCTGATGCCGTGCTGCTCGATTCGACCAAGCTCGACGTGCCTGCTGTGGTTAGTGAGATGGAGCGCCGCGTGCGCGCGAAGGAAAAGTAGATGACTAAACGGGCGTTACTCGCTGTTTCTTCGTGTTTGCTTATCGCTTGCCCCTCCGCTCCTACGCCTGAGCCAGAAGGCACGAGCGTGACTGTCCGCGCGACTTGGACGATTGCCGGCGGCCAAGAGTGTCCCTTGCAGAGCCGGGTCGTGCTGACTGCAGGCGGCGAGAGCAAAACCGTCGCATGCACGGATCTGGAAGCGACGCTCACGGATTTGGATCCCGCAACAACGCAAGCGTTTGGACGCCTGCTCGACGTGAGTGGCATCGAGATCAACCGGGTCACGGTGCAGCTAGGGGCCCCCACGAATCGCCTGCATGAAGTGGCGTTTCCTTTCACGCTTCCGCTGGCCTTCGGCGCGTACCGTGTGACGGTGCTTTGGACCGTTGCCGGCACGCTCGCGACCCAGAGCAATTGTGATCTGGTGGGTGCAAGCAGCATGCACGTGACGCTCGGGCCGCGCGCCCCGGTGGATGTGCCGTGCAGCACTGGCTTTTATCAATTCTACAATGTGGGCGGCACGCTCCCTGTGACGGCGGATCTGCGTAGTGCAGCTGGCGCGCTCATTGAGAGCAAAACGTCGACCGTGACCATCTCAGACAACACGCAACTGACCTACAACTATGCTGAGAGTTTAGCGCCAACGACGGGAAGTCTGAAAGCCTCGTTCACCATTGATGGCTCAGCTGCAAGCAGCCAATGCGCCGCCGTTGGTGCGACGGATGTGGCTGTCTATGTTGACGGTGTGCTGTCCACGACCGTGGCCTGCGCGAGCGGTGAAGCGCTGCTGAACAATCTCACGCCGGCGCTGCACACGATCGAAGTGCGCTTGCTGGCGGGCAGCGAGCAGCGCAACACGCAATCAACGCAAGTGAGCGTGACGGCCGGCGCCCAGGCACTCGCGAGCTTCAATTTTTCGGGCTGCGCGAATGGCTGTGTGGCTGGACAAATCAACCTTGATGGCAACGCGGCAACTGGTGCTTGCGGGTGCGAGTATATCTGTACACCAACGAGCGCGAGCGATCCGGTAGACGCGGGTGTGGTAGATGCAAATTGCGACGGTTCGGACTGGGTGATTGCCGATTGCCTTTACGTGGACAACACCCTCTTGCTCAGCGGCGTTGGCACCACTGCGGCGCCCTTCAACACGATTGCGGATGCGCTAGGTCCTGCGGGACCAAGCGGTAACAAACATTCGATCTGTGTTGCCGCTGGCACCTACACGGGAACAGTGGCGCTGCCGCCAGGTACGAATTTGATCGGCGGTTTTGATCGCGATGCCGGCTACAGACGTTCGGCCTCTGCTGTCACGACCATCAGTGCGCCAGGAACCGCTATCACCGTGCTCGGTACCGCTGCGAATACCACCATCGCTGGCTTGAACATCGTGGCAACGAACGCTGGTTTGCCAGCGGGCGCGAGCGTTTATGGTGTGCGCGTCAATCTGACTGGATCCGCGCCCTTGGTGATCGCGTATTGCTCAATCGACACCGATGACGCGCTTGCCGGAGCGGCAGGCGCAGCTGGCGCGGATGGTGCGAGTGGCGGCGTTGGCAATGATGCCGCCGGCTCAAATGGCGCGACGGCTCCAATCTGCGGCATGACGTTACCCGTCGGAACGCAAGGTCAAGGCGGCGACGGAGTGAGCTTCGCAGCGGGTGGCGACGGTTTTGACGGTGTGACGGGCGCGGCTTCTGGTAACGGCGCGTCAGCCTGCGGCGCCCCGGGCGGCGCAGGCGCTTTGGGCGTGACAGGCGCGAGCGGAGCTGATGCCGCTCAACCAACGGGTGCGCCATCGTTGAATCCCACCACGGGCGCCTACCAAGGTGTGAACGGACTCTCTGGCACCGGCGGGTCTCGCGGTAGTTACGGCGGCGGCGGCGGTGCCGGCGGCGCGAGTGCGGGCGTATGCATCGTGAGCGACATCGGTGGTGGTGGTGGTTCTGGCGGCTGCGGCGGTGAGGGCGGCGGCAGCGGCGCTCCTGGCAACGCCGGCGGAGCTGCGATTGGTGTGGTTGTGGTGAATGGCGCCGTGACTTTGGACCATTGCACCATCACACCTGGTGCGGGCGGCGCCGGTGGCAACGGTGGTCTAGGCGGCGCGGGTGGTGATGGCGGCGCTGGAGGTCAACCCGATGCAAGCCTTGCGGGTGCAGGGGGGGATGGCGGAATCGGCGGCGCGGGCGGCCGCGGTGGACGTGGTTCGCATGCCTCAGGCGGCCTGGGTGGGCCAAGCGCCTGTTACGCACGTGGTACGGGTTTAGGCACAGGTGTTGTGACGACGGCGTCAGTGAGCTGCACGGCGGGCGCCGCGGGCTTAGGCGGGACGCTGGGCGGGCCCTCAGGCGCTCGCTCTGCCACTGGTTTTACGGGTGAAGCGCTCGACTTAGACGCAGTACCGTAACGTCTCAATCGCCGGGCGCGCCGAGGACGACGGCTCTCAAGAACACGCTCTCGGCGGGCTTTAGCACCAACGCCTGAATCAGCCCCTCAGACTTCAATTGTTCAATGTCTTTTGGCGGCGCTGCGGTGTGCAGTATGCGCCTGACAGACGGGTACGCGACCAGCAGCACTCGCAGCAACTCGACTCCATTTTGCACTGGCATCTTGTAGTCGGTGATCACCACGTCGATGGGTTCTACGGCCATGAGCGCAACTGCTTCGCTTGCGGACAGCGCGACGAAGACCTCACACACCGACCCGAGCACGCGTTGTAAAGAACGCAACACCAAGGGCTGGTCGTCCACAATGAGGACGCGTGTTCGAGTATCTGCACCCATGCGCAGATGAATTGCAGCCAGCATGCCAGTTCGTTTTGACGGAAAAACTAGGTTTTTTCGGTCGCTTCAGTGTGGATTCTTAGAATTGAGAAGTGAGGATTCGCGCGCCTTGTGGCGTCACCGTTACGCGATGCAGCGCAACGCTTAGCGGCGACGGCGCAGGAGCAAGAGCGCGCTGGCGACAAGTAGGTAGCTCAAGCCCGCACTCAAGTCGTCCGTGGACTTACAGCCGCAACCATCTTTGATCACGCCAACGCGCTTCTCGACGGCGGCCTCTTGTTGTTTGATCGGCGGCGGCGGCGAGGTCTGCTTGACCTGTTCGCACACACCATCGGAGCAAGCGCCTTCGCGGCAGCATTGGCCTTCTGGGCAGTAGTCAATTTGGCAGAGGCCGAGCACGCAGCTTCCGCCGTTTGAGCACTTGTTCTGCGCGTCGCACTTCGGCGCGCAGTTACCGCAGACACACACAGAGCCAGCACCGCAGATGGAGCCGTTGTCGTCTTCATCGATCATGCCGTCGCAATCGTCGTCGCGGCCGTTGCACTCTTCGACGCGACCGTTGTCAGCGCCGATGCAGCTGCTCCACGTGCCGAACTCGCAGCGTTCGGTGCCTTGCGTGCAGTCTCCGAAGGTCTTGCCGCAAGGACGCGTGTCACCATGCGCGCAGCCGCACCCTTCGTCGATGACGCCGTCGCAGTTGTTGTCGATGCCATCGCAGACCTCTTTGGGTGGATTGAGCGGCACACAGGCGCCGAGGCTGCCGGCGGTGCACACTTGTTTGCCAGCGCCGCAGCGGGTCATACAGGCCGCGTCGCTGTTTTCGTCGATTTGGCCGTCGCAGTCGTTGTCTTGGCCGTCGCACACTTCGGGCGGCGGATTGTTCGGCACGCAGTTTGGCGAGAGCACACCGCCCACGCAGGCGCGCGTTCCCGGCCCGCAGCTCGTGGAGCAGGCTTGGTCCGCACCGTCGTCGGTGATGTTGTTGCAGTTGTTGTCTTTGCCGTCACAGATCTCGGTAGCCGGGTAGACCGCGCCGGTGCAATTGCCCCAGACGTAGCCGCTGCCGGTGTAGATGCAAGCGCGCGTGCCGAGCACACATTCGCCATCGTTGGTTGCGCCGCACGCTTGGGTTTGGCCCGGCGCGCAGTTGCAGGTCTGACCTTCGTCGATCAGGCCGTCGCAGTCGTCGTCGATGCCGTTACAGATTGTCGTGGACTCGGACGTGGGGGTACGCGCGTTGCAGGTGCCAAAGCTGCCGCCAGTGCATAGACGCGAACCTGGGCAGAATTGATTGCCGCAAGTTTGGGGGGTGACCTGTTCGTCGATTTGACCGTCACAGTCATCGTCCACCCCGTTACATTGTTCGCCAACAGGGCCGGGCGCATTACATGCCGACCATTGGCCTGCCACGCAGGTTGTGGTGCCCGTGCTATTGCAGCCTGAGCAGGTTTCGGTGAGGCCTTCGTCGATAAAGCCGTCGCAATCATCATCGAAGTTGTTGCAGGTTTCGACGCCGGTGACACGCTGCACGATAGCGCTGAGTGCCGTGGTGAGTTGTGAAGGGGTGTCCGCTTGGTAATAGCAATTATCAGGATCGGACGGACTCGTAGCATAGGGATCGCAGCTCGCTGAGCGGCGCGTGCCAGCCGCTACGGCGATGCCATTGAGTGTTTGTGGATCGGCTTTGCCGGCAAAACCAACGGGGTAGGTAGGGATGGAGTTGTAGGCGAGGTTGTAAACGATCGCGTCGATGGCCGCGCGGTTTTCTGCTGCGGCCGTGTCGTTCACGTCGCCGTTGGTCTTGTACCAATCACGCGTGAGGAAGTCGCGCGGTGGGCCGTGCGGATAACAATCCTGCATGCCGTCCGAGATCAGCACGATATAGGTGGCGTCCGTGGGATTGTTGAAGGCGGCCATGGTCGAGACATCGGTGAAGGCATGCGAGATGGGCGTGTCGTAGCTGCCTTGGGGACCGCCAAAGTATTGCGAGCCGCTCGGGTCCAAGTGATTGAAGAAAGCGCTGCGGGCGTTCGAAGTGAAAGGAATTTCGAGCGATGTCGTGGTGTTGC
>JBIKMD010000404.1:0-5086 GCA_044359465.1 Myxococcota bacterium | reverse complement strand
AGGCAGTAACGCGTTGAGTGTGTCTTCCTGACCGTTGCGCACACGACTGAGACCCGGCGCGTCCGCGATCTTGAGAGCGAGCTCGGCAACGTCATCATGCTCGAGGAGTACGACAGCAACGGTGAGCCCCATCGCGGCGGTCCCGTGGTGTTCCATCCGCTTGTCGAGCACTTTGCGAAGCTGCGGTGAAATGTAGCCAGGGAGCGGCAGCTTCTTTTTGGCCTCGGGAGCCGCGCCTATCAGGCCGCAGAGAATGAGTAGTTTGATCATGATGCGTTCTCTGCAACTACCGTGCGCAAGCGTAGCAAGCAGAAAAACGCGCAGGCATGTTACCAGTTGGAAACACGCGCGTGCATTTGGTTACCGGCGAGTGGCACGCGCGCGCGTTCAAGGAGACGGAGCGATGAACCGAGCCTTGAGCTCAGTCTCTCGTCCAGCGTCATCACGCACATGAATGACAAAGTCGAAGGGCCCATGGGAACGCGGTGCCTCCAAGAAGAGCGGCTCACGCACGTCGTCACCCGCGGCCAAGGCAAATACCTTCGTGCTCACATTGGCCTTCACCGACGGAGGAAGATCTAGCGTCATCGTGAGCGTATTGGGATCATTCCCTGGATTGTGGGCAACCAGGACGAACGCATTGCGCACGACCTCACCATCAATGACATACGGCATCCCGGCTTGGCGCACGATCGTGGCAGCAAAGGGACGCCGCGCGAGCGCAGTCACAGAAAACGCAACCATACCCGCCAGCGCAAACGCTGCGTACACGAACACACGAGGACGCAAAAAACGCTTCTTCTCCCCATCGAAGCTACGTTGGCTATCGTAACGGATCAGACCGGGCTCACGGTGCAACTTCACCATCACGTCATCGCATGCGTCGATGCAGGCGGTGCAACCTACGCATTCGAGCTGCAACCCTTGCCGAATGTCGATCCCAGTGGGGCAAACCGCCACGCACCGGAAACAGTCGACGCAGTCGCCCTTCTTTGCTTCCGGCGTCGACTTCCCACGAGGCTCACCACGTTTGGCATCGTAGCCCACGAGCACGGTGTCTTTGTCAGACAACACGGACTGCAGTCTGCCGTAAGGACAAATGATGATGCAGAGTTGTTCACGAAACCAAGAGAAGTTGAAATACAACACCGAGGTGAGCGCTACAGCCCAAACGAAGATCGCCGGTTCTGCGCTCGGCCCCGCGCCCATCAAACGAAAAAGCACGCGTGGCGACACAAAGTAGCACAACATCAGGTGCGCGAGCGCGAACGAGATCAGAATGAACAGCGCGTGTTTCCCACCCTTACGCATGAGCTTGTTCGCGGACCACGGCGCTTTGTCCAGCTTGAGCTGCTCGTCACGCGAGCCCTCGATCGCACGCTCAACGCGCCGGTAGAGCTGCTCGAGAAACACCGTCTGAGGACATGCGTACCCGCACCAAATGCGCCCCCACAACGCACTTGCCACGATCAGAGCGAAGCCGATCGAGGTCAGTAAAAAGAAGAGCAGGTACGAGTCAGTGGGCCCAAGTGTTAGACCAAAGAGATGGAAACGGCGCCCGGTCACGTCCAACCAAATCGCGGGATAACCACGCAGCTCGATGAACGGCAGCACAATGAGTAGCGCGATGAGCAAAAAACCGATGACCGAGCGCCGCGTCGTATAGCGCCCTTTCGTTGAAGCAGGTCGCAGAAAGTTGCGACGCCCACCCTCGCCTATTGTATACAGCCGATCGACTGTTGGAGCGTCGCGCGTGTTCATGGCGCCTTGTCGCCTTGCGGCGCCTTGCCAGGCACATTGGTGCCCTTGAGCGTGATCACAAAGGCCGCGACGTCGCGCACTTTGCTATCACCAAGAACGTTCCCCCAGGCGATCATGCCCTTTTCAGTGACACCACGCGTAATGATGCCGTGGATTTGCATGGGCTGTGCGCCGTGCAACCAGTAATCATCGGTCAGATTAGGACCTACCGTGCCTTCGGCACGCGCGCCGTGGCAGGCCACGCAATTGGCCTTGAACACCGCTTCACCACGCGCAACGGCCTTGGGGTCCTTACTCATGGCCAGCAGCACCTCGTCAGAGATCGGCGGCGCGCTGCGCTCTCTTGCCGCAGCCAAGGCCGCCTCATCCGCTTTTAGCTCCGCTGCCTGCGCCGGACCTGCAGCGAGCGTCTGGTAGTAGGTCCAGTAGAAAAACGCGAAAACGATGCTGCCAAACAACGTGGCCAGCCACCAATTCGGTAAATGATTGTCGTGCTCTTCGATTCCATCATGATGGTCGCTCATGGTTCTTTCCTCAGTCTTTCATGAGAGGCAGCTCGCTGCGTCTCTTCGTGTCTTCGTCGTTGCTACGCATCACCGCGATCACCTTGAGCGTGAACACCGTGATGAAAATCGCGAGGCCAATGATCGGCCAAATCAAAATTGTTTCACTTTGCGAGCGAAAGACCATTTGAAACATCGAGTGGCTCCTTGGTTTTCGATGAAAGGCTCTGCAAATAGGCGATGAGCGCCACGAGCTCGCTGTCTGGCGCGAGCTCAGCGCCCTGCTTCTTCAAACCATCGGCAATACGTGCGCCATCCGCACGCGCTTGCGCCTCGGCCTCGAGCACGGCTTTGGATGGATACGGCACACCGAGCGCGAGCATGGCACGTACATTCGCCGCAATCGCGGACCCGTCGGTCTTAGCGTCTTTCAAGAACGCGTAACCTGGCATGTTCGAACCAGCCGAGGTCGAGCGTGGATCGATCATATGCTGGTAGTGCCACAGGTCCGGATACTTGCCGCCGAGACGATGCAGATCCGGTCCGGTGCGCTTGCTGCCCCATTGGTAGGGCATGTCGTAAATGAACTCTTCCGGTTGCGAAGCGGTGCCGTAGCGGGCGGTGTCACCCACGAGCGAACGCACCATTTGCGAGTGACAAGTGTAACAACCTTCGCGCAGGTAGATGTTGCGGCCAGCGAGCTCGAGCGCGCTGTATGGACGCTGCGCGTTTTCGGTAGGCACCGCTTGTTTGAGCACGAGGGCCGGAATGAACTCGACAATGCCGCCAATCAGCACGGCAAGAAGCGTGAATGCGGTAAAAAGAAATGCTTTGCCTTCGAGCAGACGATGCCACCGATGCTCGTTGTTCTTTGGCGCCAGCGCATACGCAACCAAGGACACGCCGCAGAACGCGACTACGAAAATGATCCAGTGACCCAAATCGCGCGTAGCGAAGCCAAGCGCGAGGCCGAGCAGCGTGAAGATAATCGCGATGGGTTTAGACCACGCGAGTTTGGTCCATGGCGTACCGTCCGCAAGATCGGCGTCCATCACCTTGACCGTCGCATCAACTGCCGAGCCGCTCATGGCGGTGCGGGCCAAGTTGTACATCATCAGGATGAAGCCAACGAGGTACAAGCTGCCGCCAATGAGACGCATGATGTAGAACGGCTTGATGGCCTCGAGTGTCTCGAGGAAGCTCGGGTACATGAGTGCGCCAGCTGGCGTCAGCGCCTTGAGCATGAGCCCTTGAGTCACGCCGCTCACCCACATGGAGACGACGTAGAGAATGATGCCAAAGGTACCGAGCCAGAAGTGAAGGTCGGCAAGGCCGCGTGAGTGCAGCTTGGTGCCGTAGAGACGCGGTACGAGCCAGTAGAACATACCCGCCGCCATGAAACCGTTCCAACCGAGCGCACCTGAGTGCACGTGACCGATGATCCAGTCCGTGTAGTGCGCGAGCGCATTGACGCTCTTGATCGAGAGCAACGGGCCCTCGAAGGTAGCCATGCCGTAAAACGTGACGCCAGCGGCAAAGAACTTCAGCACAGGCTCGGCGCGCACTTTATCCCAAGAGCCTTTGAGCGTGAGCAAGCCGTTGAGCATGCCGCCCCAACTCGGCGCCCACAGCATCAGGCTGAAAATCATGCCGAGCGACTGCGCCCAATCCGGCAGCGCGGTGTAAAGCAGATGGTGAGGACCTGCCCAAATGTAGATGAAGATCAGCGACCAGAAGTGCACGAGCGAGAGCCGGTAAGAATAGACGGGACGCTCGGCAGCCTTTGGCAAGAAGTAATACATGATGCCGAGCACTGGCGTCGTCAGAAAGAACGCAACGGCATTGTGTCCGTACCACCACTGTACGAGCGCACCTTGTACACCAGCAAAGAGCGGAACGCTGTGGGTGAGACTCACAGGCAATGATAGGTTATTGACGATGTGCAGAACCGCCACGGTCACAATCGTGGCGATGTAGAACCAAATCGCAACGTAGAGTTGCTTCTCGCGGCGTTTGGCGATCGTCCAAAAGAAGTTGACGGCAAACGCCACCCAAACCACGGCGATGGCGAGGTCGATCGGCCATTCGAGCTCGGCGTACTCCTTGCCCTGCGAGATACCGAGCGGCAATGTGATGGCCGCAGCCACGATGATGAGCTGCCAGCCCCAGAAGTGAAACTGCGAGAGAAAGTCAGACGCCATGCGCGCTTTGAGCAAACGCTGCGACGAATAGTAGATGCCCGCGAAGATCATGTTGCCGACGAAGGCAAAAATCACGGCATTCGTGTGCAGCGGGCGAATCCGTCCAAAGCTGAGAAACGACGTGGACAAGTTCGCCTGGAAGAAGGACAACTGCGCGGCGGCGAGCACGCCCACGAGCATTCCTACCAGCCCGAAAATGACCGACGCGGCAATGAACTGCCGACTGATCCGATCGTTGTATGTGATCTCGACTTCTCTCACTTTGGGTTCTCCTGTTTTCCTGCATCCCGATCGCTGGGATCGTGCAGGGGCATGAGGGCAAGGCGATCAGCATGATCGGCCTCACCGGATTTAACGCTGTACGCGAACGCAAAAATTGCGCCGAACAGAAAGACGATGCTGACGAAGACGAGCATGAGCAGAATTTCCATACTCAGGCCCGCCCACGCACGATCAGCGCGTTGCACAGCACAATGGCGATCGAGCTCACTGGCATGACGATGGCTGCGATGAGCGGCGACATCGTTCCGTTCGCCGCCACGCTCAACATGACTAAGTTGTAGATGGCAGCAAAGCCGTAGTTGAAACGTTTAGCCGCGACGTATGCCTTGCTCGCAGATA
>JBIKMD010000403.1:0-5091 GCA_044359465.1 Myxococcota bacterium | reverse complement strand
CGCTTCGTCACCGTTGGCAACTCGTACGACACCCCACCGGACAACTTCACGAGCGTCTCTGCAGATGGAACCACCTGGACCAACCTGCCCACACTCGGCAACGTGTCCTCGAACCGCATCCTGTATGTGGCGGAGCACGCGCGGTTCTATGCTGTTTTTGGCGCTGTGCTTGGGCAGCTCGCTGACGGGCAAACAAGCTGGACCGCCGTTGCGGGCGTCGATGCCTCTGGTGTCTCGGGAATGACGGTCAAAGACGGCGTGGTTTACATCATTGGCACCAGGCCAACGCAGCCCTATGATCGCTTTTTGTACACTTCTAACAACGGCACCAACTGGACGGTGCAAACACCCACCTCAGCGGTCGACAGCATGCACTACGATCCACGCAGCGCGAAGTTCCTCGGGCATCGGATCAACTACAGCAACCCAATTGTGCCTGTGAGGAAGAGCTCGAGCGATGGCGTGACTTGGACGGAAGTGACAGAGACGAGCGCGTTTCATGCTGTGGGCCTGTTTGCCACGGGCGTTCCAGCGAATTAGTATTGAGACTCCGTTTTCGCTGCACTTCAACCACGTATTCGCGAAGGCAAATAAGCTCGAACGCTAAGCGGGTTTAGCAGATTTTCTTTCCTTGCCGAGCCGTGAGAGAAAGAGGCCGGCCAACGCGATCGCGATGAAGCTAAAGGCAAATGCCCAGCCGACAATCGCCAGAACGCCTTGGGTTTCTGACCCGCCTTTCTCAAACAACGGCGAAAGACGGATTCCAAGCCCGAGAATCACCACATTTGCCATCCGGTTGGCGACTCGCAGGGCGTGTATCTGCGGAGCGAAAACAAATCCCGCTGAAACAAGTGCGAGCACGGCGAAACAACTACCCTTCACCACTGAAAAGAGGTCGCCCTCGTACATCATCAAAAAGATGTCGCCATCTCGGAAATTGGCTGTCCAAAAGAACCACGACGCGCAAACAGACAGCGCAGCAAACGTGGCGAATCCGACTAACGCTCTCACCACTAGGCCTCCTATCGCTCAGAGACTCGCATCAAAATCGTCCGTATCTCGAACGGAGCGTTCGGCAAAGGCACGTTTTTGCCAAAGACCGATAATCTAAAGTTCGGTCCACATGAGCGACGACGGCCTTGAGAGCATCGAAGCTTGGGGTATGTTTCGTGCTCACCCTCGCGGCGTGTCTCGTTCCAACCGACGACAAACAGGCCCCCGGCACTGAAGACGAAGAACAAACGGTCAACGCGCCGCCCACGCTGACCGCTGAAGGTTCGGTCGCGCTTTCTACGGCACAGGACACGCCGTTGACGCTCACTTTGCCCATCGCAGATCCAAACGGCGATACGCTCACCATCCTCACTACAACTGCGCCTTCACACGGAACGGTGCAAACTGCGATCGCGAATGGCACTGTGACCCTCACTTATACGCCTGCTGCTGGTTACGCCGGTCCTGATTCGTTTGCGCTGCAAGCAGATGATGGCCGCGGTGGTCGTTCTCCGATCGTCGCGTTCACCGTGACTGTCACTGCGGTTGCGGCTGGTCTGCAAGGAACCAATGACAGCGTAACGATCAGCGAAGATGAGGCAAGCGCGACGTTCGAAACGCTTCTCGCAAATGATGTTGGTCCAGCGAGTGACCCATTGCGGATCACGGCAGTCACGCCATCAGTCAAAGGCGTTGCGGTGACCGTCGCCTCGGATACGTCGGTGACTTACGCGCCAGGCGCATCGTTTAATTCACTCTCAGCAGGCAGCACTGAGACCGATTCATTCACCTACACCCTCACGAATGGAACACTGAGCACCACTGTGACTGTGAGCGTGACGGTGACTGGCGTGAATGACGCCCCAGCGATCGCGCCGATTGTGGGTGCGATCGTTTGTCGACCTGGCGAAGCCATTGCTGCCGCAACGAGCGCAAGCGATGTGGACACGAACGACACGTTGACCTTCTCGACTTCGCCAGGATCTTGCGGCGCCACAATGTCCATAGATTCGAGCGGCGCGATCAGCGGCGAATGTCCTGCCGCCGGAACAGAGTGCGCCGTCACCGTGAGCGTGAATGATGGCACGACGTCATCAAGCACACCGCTTACCATCTCCGCGAACACCATCTTCGTCGAGAAGGGTGCGAGTGGCACCGGCGAAGCATGGGGCAACTCGGCACTCGGAAATTTGCAAACGGCGATCGATCAAGCGCTCGTCAGCGGCAAAACGATTTGGGCAAAAAAAGACGACGTGTGGACCGCCGCAGATGTGGGCGCCGCCTCTGCCACGGGCCCGACCGGCGCGGTGCTCACGATTGATGGAACACCGAGTGGTCCTGCGGCCCCGACGGGTGGCGGCGTCACGCTCATCGGCGGCTTTGCTGGCACTGAATCTCTCTACTCGCAACGCGGGCTCGCTCACACGCAAGTGCGTGGTTCAATCGACACCTCGCCTTCCTCCGATGATGCCGAACACGTGATACGGATCGTCAACGCACACGATATTCTCATCGACGGCTTTCATTTGTCGTTGGGGTATTCCGACGACCAACGCAGCGGCGCCGGTTTGTATGTCGACAGCGTGAGCGGTTTGACCGTGAGGGGATCGGCCATTGAGCAAAATGTCATTCCGCTCGTGAGCGAAGGCAACAGCGCGGGCGCAGGCGCTTACGTCAACCGCTCGACCGATGTGGTGTTCGAGCGAGTCATGTTTGCAAACAACAACCAACAAGGTGGACAACTCGCTTACTCCAGAGGCGCTGCGCTCTACTTCAATCGAACGCAGCTCACCGTTGATGGCTGTATCTTTTTCCAAAATTCGGTCGAATCCGGGCCTGGTTATGCAGCTGGTTCGCAGGCGTTTTTCGGCAGCCTGGTCTTTGGCGGTGCCCTGTCCGGGGAGCACACCACCTCGTCACTCGTGGTGAGCAACTCTGCCTTCTACGGCAACGAAGTCATCGGTGGCCTTGGCGCCAGTGGCGATTCCTTGGCTATCAAAGATGGCGCGGGTGGCACTGGCGGCAAGGGCGGCGCCATTTCACTCGAAAACGTGGGGAGTGCCACACTGACCAATAACCACTTCCACGGCAACGGAGCGTTCGGTGGCGACGGCGGACACGGTGGCAATGGATTGACTCAAGGTGAAGACGGCGGCCTCGGCGGCGGCGGCGGCGAAGGTCAAGGCGGCGCCGTCTATCATTATGGAAGTGGCGATCTCACCATCTCGTCCTGTCGTTTCTTCTTCAATCGCGGGCACGCCGGCGATGGTTCAAGCGATGGTATGGGTAGCACAACGTATCCGGCTTTAGGGATTGCAGGCTCGAACGGTGGAGACGGAGGCCTCGGCGGTGCGGCTGCTGGTGGCGCCGTTTATCACGATGGATCCGGTGCTGTGACGATCGAGCTCAGCAGCTTCGTCGAAAACAGCGTGATCGCTGGTAGCGCTGGCAACGGTGGTGCCGCGAGCGGAGCCTCTGGTTCTGTTGGCGACTCCTTCCCTGGTGGCGCAGGCGGAGATGGTGGGCGTGCGACCGGTGGATTTGGAGGCGCCATCGGTTTGAGAGGTTCCGCGTCGATCACCCAGTGCTCTTTTGCAAACAACGGTGCCACGGGTGCGCCGCCGGGTGGTGGAGGTGTCGGAGGGGCTGGTTTTGGATCCGGCCCTGCGGGTGCGCCTGGTGTGTCAGGTATCGCTGCGCATGTACCAATAGGAGCGGTGGCGGCCATCACCGGCACCGCGACGATCACGAGCTCTGCGTTTTTTGCCAACCGTGGCGACCAAGCGACCTCTGACTTCGATTTCGTGACCGGCGCTGTGACTGCAACGAACAGCTGCGTTGAATCTATATCCGCCGGAAATGTGCAGCTCTCCGAATCACCGTTCGAAACCAAGGCCGCGAGCGGGGAGCTCTTTCTGAAACCAAGCACACCTTGCGCCAACATCGCCGCAGCGGCGGGGCCTGATGTTTCGCAGCTCACCAATGCAACCACGCTCGCGCTCGATCTGGATGGCAAGGACGCAGGCGCCTACTCGCTGCCACATGCGATTCGCTCCTTGGCGTATGGAGCTAATGGCGTCACGTTCGCCGTCGAAGGCGAACAAGCGTGCGTGCTGTATAGCGCTTCCCCGTTTGCCGCGGCCTCAGTCAGTGTTGCTTTGGGAAGTAGCAACTTCTCGAGCCAACAGGTGGTGCTGATGTGTGACTCAGGCCTGTCGGCTTTCTTGGTCGACCGATGCGAATTTTGCCGCCCAGGCGTCAGGACCTCAATCGTTCGAGAAGAGCACCCGAGCGCGCTTGGCGTCTTGCGGCTCGACTCAGTCGAGCACGAGCGGAAACACACATTTCTTCGCCGCCGGGCTGATCCTCCGCGCCCCGACTTTGGTCGCGTCGAAGGCCAGCCAGACGCGCACTTCGCGCACCAAGAGCGGCTTCATGTGTCAAACGACCGAGCAGGGCTATTACGCTTTGAAAGCGCTTCTCTCGCTCGCCAAGCGCGAGACGCGCGCACGGGACCGGAGTCGATTTCGCGGACAGAACATGGCATTGTCGCCGCACTATGCAGGTCAGATTGTGCCTATCGTTTGTCTTTGTTGCGGCGTGCGCGCGCCCACTCGCCCCTCCAAGTGATCCCCCAGCAATGGAAGACGCCCCCGTCGTGATGGAGATGGCCAGCGACTGCATAGATGACGACCACGACGGCTACGGAGTCGGCTCTGGGTGTCTTGGTAGCGATTGCAACGATGCTGATTTTTTCGTGTTCCCTGGCGCGCCGGAGGCGTGTGACGCTGTCGACAATGACTGCGACCAAGCGCTCTCTCCTGATGAAGTAGATCATGACGGCGATGGGCGAGTCGCGTGTTTCGGGTTCGTCGACCGCTCGAGGATGCATCCAGAAATCGTGGGAGGCGGTGACTGTGCGCCGAATGATGCCAACCGTTTCCTGACCTGTACAGGAGGCTGCGTCGATGCAGACAATGACGGTGCGTTTGTGGCCTGCGACGCCTATGTCAGCGTGAGCGGCCCAGATTGCGACGACTCGGATCCATCACGCTATCCACTCGCGCCCGAAATTCCAGACGATGGCTTCGATCAAGA
>JBIKMD010000402.1:0-5117 GCA_044359465.1 Myxococcota bacterium | reverse complement strand
AAAAGCCAAGAAAACAAAGTGCAGAAGACTGCGTATTGGCATCGACGAGTGAGCGCGCGAGTAGCGAACCAGGCAGAAGCTCCGCCGGCACTTGCGCCAGCCACTGCCCGGCGACGGGAAACACCTGTGGGCGCCCGGAAGCCCCCATCACCGGAAGCAAGATGAGGACAGAGACAACGCTTAGCGTCGCTTGAATATTCTGGCGCGTGCTCGTGCGGAGCGACAGACGCATCCACGTTTCCGCGGCGTAGGCCACTGCGGACCCGGTGGCAGCCATGATCAAAATGCCGGCTGGCAATAGAAGCAGCGCGCGAACGAGCCCGCCAAAGAGCGCAGAGAAAGCGGTCAGTACACCCGCCGCCATGCTCCAGGTGACCCAGCTCGTAGCTGTGAGCTCGATGATCTTGGACAAGGTCACCGTTGCCCGCGGAATCGGCAAGGTGGCGAACCACTCGACGTCCCAATCCGCATTACCAACATCTTTGTTTCCGAGCTGAAGGCAGGCTTGGTACCCAACAATGACCGTGACGATCGCACCAACGATCGCGAACACTGCAAGCGAGACACCGTCGCTCTTCTCAGGCGCCGTCAGCGTGATGACCCCAGCCTCGCCGCGTAACGCGTTCTCACCGAGCCCTCGCATCATTTCGCGAACGACGCTGAAGCCCCACGAGCCCAAAGAGAAGAGCACGATCAGCAGCGTGATTGGCAGCGTGATCCATGAGCGCTGTTTCACCTGCGTCCCAAGCCGCTCCCCTTCTCGGCCCTTGCGCTTGCCGAGCATGCTCACGAGGCGGCGAATGCGCATGCGCGCCAGAATCAAGCCGAGCCGAAAGGCTTGTTTCACAGCCCTAGCCCACTCGGCGCCGTCACCCGCATGTACGTGTCGTGCAGCGTTCCACCTTCTACGAGTTGGTCGGTCGATCACCAAGCGGCGAGCTTGCCGCGATCCAAGATCGCTACCCGGTGCGCTACTTTCTGCGCCATGTCGAGCAGATGCGTCGACAGCAAGATGGTTTTTCCTTCTTCACAGAGTCGGCGAAAGGTGGCGATGAGCTCATCACTCGCGCGAGGATCCAAACCGTTCGTAGGTTCGTCCAAAATGAGCAGCTTCGGTTCGTGAACCAGCGCAGCCGCAATGGCGAGCTTCTTTTTCATGCCCAATGAGTAGTTCACTGCGAACTCTTCGGCTGCATCCGTCAGGGAGAACTCGGCAATGAGCTCAATGGCGCGAGCGTCAGCGTCTTTGCGGCTGAAACCATGCATCTCGCCGACGAAGGTAAGAAGCTCGCGGCCTCGCAAATAATCGAAGAACGCGGGTTGATCCGGCAGGTATCCAACGTGACGCTTCACTTCGACGGCGTCGCGCTGACAATCCTTGCCGAGTACGGTGGCGCTTCCTTCGCTCGGAACGAGCAAACCCATCACCATGCGCATCATGGTGGTCTTGCCTGCGCCATTTGGCCCAAGGAGCGCGACGATTTCACCTTCACCAAGCTCGAGCGTGAGTGCATCAAGCGCCGTGAAGTCACCAAAACGTTTGGTCAACTGCGCGCACGCAAGCGTCGCGCGAATGCCCTGCCGATCGGGAGTGTTGGTGTCGTCGATAAGGGGCATGCGGTTATTTTCGAGGCGGGGTTCCGCAATGGTGCGTACCGAAACGACAGATGTCGCGATAACCACCCCATGCCGACTATAGGCGTCAAAAGCGTCTCCTTCTCGGGCTTCATTGGCGGCACGGAGCGCGTCTTCAAGGCCTTCGAACAGATCAAAATCGATCTGGAGGAACCCTCCGACCTCTTCGTCATGTCAAATGGCGCCTTATGCGTGGTCAGCGACACCAGTGCTCAGGTCGAGGCGCATTTTCCATCCGGCGCGGTTGAGACTTTCAAGCTGGATGAGATCTCGAACAAAGCGAGCGGGCTAGAGGCCGCTTGTTATGACCCAGAAAAAGGGCATCTCTTTGTAGTTTGCGAAGAAAAAGACGAGCTCTTTCGCTACGATCTCAAGGCTTCGCGACCCCTGCGTGCTTCGCTCGACAAGATGAGGGCACTTGGTAGCAAAGGCGACAAGAACAAGGGCATTGAAGGCATAGCCTACCTGCCGAAGACCTTGTCACCGACCGGCGCCGCGCAGCTCGTGGTCGCCAAAGAAGGAAATCCACGAGCACTCTTTTTGCTCGACGATAGTGGCAAGGGACCACGTATTCCTCTCGAGCTGGACAAACACATCAAGAACTACGCGACGGACTTTTCCGCAGTGACTGTGCATCCCACCACAGGACATTTGTACGTGGCCTCTGACGAAGCCTCCCACGTGGTGGAGCTCGAAATCGTACGGCGCAGTGGGGGTTATGAAGCACGTCTCGTCGGCGCGGCGGAGCTGCGTGACACTAGAGGCGCACCGCTAGAACGCGTGGAAGGCATCGCGTTTGATGCCTCAGGCACACTGTGCGTGGTCCTGGAGAACGCCCGCAAGATCCTCCGGATGCAGCTCAGCGACAGCTGAGGTGTCGACAAAGTTCCGGTGAGGCGTGCAAATGTGCGCAAATGTCGGTGACGGTCGTCCGAGAACTAGGATCATGCCACACATCTTCGTCCGTCCTGGCCTGGAATTTCGTACGACCCTCGCAAGCAACGAGAGCGAGTGGTTCAACGCACTAGGCGAAGAGCTCAAAGCCAAGAACATCAAGATCACGCTCGCACCTGGCATCGAAATCTCCGATGCAGCCTCCGCGGAAGCCTTCTTCACACGCTATCAAACGAGCGGCGCCCAATTGGCTCAAGAGCTCGGCCTCGAAGCGGGCATGACCATTCAAGACTTCGTGCTCGACTTGAAAGAAGCCGCCGACGACATGGTGAAGGCTACGAGCGACGTCAAAGATCTCACTGTCGACATGAGCCCAAGTGGCCAGCTCAGCAAGCTGCTTGGTATCGACAAGAAGGACGGCAAGTATGCCGCGTTCGGTACGGAAATCGACACGCAGCTCGAAGAACGGCCGGTGTTCAGCGCGCTCGGGATTCAGTTCGCCACGTTCGACAAGTCGGTGGATGCGGCAGATCCCCTCGCTGGTAAATTCTACATCGATTCGGCCACCTTTCCCGCACGCCCAGACGTTGGATCTCGCGCGGGCATTGAGCTGGAGATCAACGGCGGCGTCACCGGGATTGCCGACGCAGAGCTGCAGAAGCTGCTGAGCAAAAAAACTGACGACGGCGATACCGTGTACCAAAAAGCGCGCCGTGCGCAGGCCAAAGTCTGCGAGGCCTTCACCACCGGCTACAACGGTCTGAGCATCGACCAATACAAATGGGATGCGGACGCACACAGGCTGCGTGAGAAATCCAAGTACGTGGCGCTCACCATTGAAGACGGCCGCTTTGGCATTGATAACGCGAATCCAGACCGCGCGCGGCGCTTATCGCTGGGCACGGACTACATGGACGACACGTACTATGACACCAAAGAGTTCACCCTCACGCGCAACGACTTCCTCGCGCGCCTGCGCATTCGCTGGGATGACATCAACCCACCTAGCTGCCGCCGCATCTTGTGGGGCGTGAAGAGCAAAACTTCGATTGACGAGTTTGGATTCAAGAACGCGCCCAAAAAAGATGAACGCCAGGATCTCAGCGCAAACATAGACAAGGCCAAGCTGCGAGATGCGGACCGCTCGATGCGCGCAGGCGCACGCACGGGCTGGGGTGACAACAAGGACATCATTGGTGCGGTCCAAACCCTCTATGAAGATCTGGTCAAAGAGAATCTGCTACCCGATGTTGGGACGCACAAGAACGTGCTCGAGCTAGTGGCACAAAACCGCGCCCGGTCCATGCGTTCGCGTTATCATTTGAACGAAACCAGCACGGGCGTCATGCGCACGGACTTTAAGGCCATGACCTCGGCACGCGTTGAAGATCTGCTGAAGCTCACGGGAGAGGCAAAAGCCCGAGCGCTTTCACCGGATGAGCGCGCAGCAGTCGACGCCTTCGAAACAAAGCTCACCAGCCTCAAAAACGGAACCGCGCTGCTTGCAGCATGTAAAGCGCCGCTCGAGGCGTTGTTGCCAGGCACAACAGTCGATTCCGCAACAATCATGAACCTCATGCCAGACAGTGTGGTGCAGTGGAACACCAAGATCACCGAAGCCGAAGCCGAGCAGCGCAAGATCGTCGCCGAAGCGATCTATGAAGCGTACCACGCGCTTGCGAACGAGCTCGACGGCGTGCGCCGCGTCCTGACCGGCGCGACGGCACGGTCGAACGAAACCTTCCCCGCGCAGCTCCAAGCCTGGCTGCGCAGCACTGACAAAGCAGACGGACGTCCGTTGATCAACGCAACGGCGATGGACCCGTTTCTCAAAGCGCTCGATGCCATTTTGGCGCTTCCGGCCGCAGAGCAGCAAGCCAAGCTAGACGCGCTCAATGCCTTTGGCGCGGCGCAAAAAAGCGCGGGCCAGAATGACTTCGAAGACTTTGAAGCGATGACCATCGATCAAGTGCGCGACGCCCGGGCGGCCGTGCTCAATGAGACGGTACGTGTTTGGCAGCGGCAACTCGAATGCGGCGGCACGCGCGCGACGCAGCTTTGGTTCGACGTTGCACGAACGAGCTACGTCCCGCAGGGTTCGCGAAACACCAGCAACTTCATCATCGACACCTTCGATTGGACCATGGGCATCAGCGAACAGAACTGGAAATCGCTGACTGAAGATCAAAAGAAGGCGGGCGCTGAGTTTCCAGCGGACAAGATCGAACGCACCATGCTCATGAGCGAGCTGCAGATCGAGCTTGGCCTCGAGAAACCCTACATTGACCGGATGACGGCCCTCAAAGCGCAGTCGGCGGTCATGCCGCAGGATCGTGGCGCACTGCTCGTGGCGTTCATGACCGAGAACAACACCCCTGGCTTCACCGCTGCGAACCCGGCCTCCGCCCATACTGCACTTCAAACCGTGCTGGCTGCTCCAACGGCCGAGCAAGCAACGTTTGTGGCAAATCTCACGGCCTTTGCGGCGGCGAAAGGTAGCGCTGTCACCACAGTGACGACCGATGACCTGGTCGCCATCAAAGAGACAGACTGCGTGGCCGCCACCCCGCGAACCCCGGCGGATCTCA
>JBIKMD010000401.1:0-5119 GCA_044359465.1 Myxococcota bacterium | reverse complement strand
AAACGGACGCCGCTGGCGAAACCTTCCGCTTGTTTCCGAATCCAGCATTCAAAACCGCTGACAATCCCGTTGCCGGCGGAAAGGATCTCTGGGTCCCGAACGGAGAGCAGCTTCTCACCCTCGATCAAACCACAGGCAAAGAGCGCATCTATGTGTTTGCGTCTCTGCAGCGTGTTCCGGAGCTCGAAAACGCCGTGAAGCTCGAGAACAAGAAGTTAGACACGGTGATCAAAACGATGGGTGTTGCTGGGATCACGGACAAACGCGCACCGCACAAGGCCGAACCGCCCAAAGCGGCGTCGGCCGTAGCAGACGTGCGCAAGAAGTTGCTCGCAGAAGGCGGTTCGTTCGCGTACGAGACTTGGTTCATTCACCGCTGAGCGTGCGCCAAGGCGCTCGTTGCGCAAATTTTGCGCGTCTTGGCTGGGGGCAGGCTGCTGAGTCGCGCGCGGGCTGGCGCGTTTATTGCGTCTGCTCGGCCATGAAAAAACAAAAGACCAAGCCCGAATACGCCTCGACCGAACAAATCATGGGACTCCTCAGTGACGAGGAGGTCGCGAGGGTGAGCAACGCCGAGGCGATAGGTCAGCTGCGCAACGGCGACGAATACATCGATCTGATGCACCTCGAATCCGGTGTCAGACGCGCCATTGGCAGCAGCCAGCCAACTGGCAAACTGCTCCCGCGAAAAGCCGTGCACGAGAAGACATGGACAAAAATTCTCACGCGGCTCGCAGATCAACCGCACGCGTGATCTGACTGCTCAACGCTCATGGCGTGAGCGGCAACAGTAATTCTCGGCCGCACGAACGACTGTAACTCTTCGTCACATCCGAAACGTCCAGGTCCATCAGTTGGTAGCGCGCCGTGTAGTCATCTACGGACGCGTAGCGATCTGTGCCGCACACCTGCATTTTGACATCGCCTGCTGGGAACGAGACCGGAAGCGGAAAGTCGAGCTGTTGTTTGTTCGTGTGAACGTAAACATAGGTTCCGTTACGCGATAAGTTGAGCGTGTACATAGGAAACGCGCCCTGCCAACCCGGAATCACGTTGCTGGTGAGCGGAAGGTCATAGTCCGGCGGCGCTTTGATCACGCCAGTCGCGCTCGCGGCTTGCACATGTGAAAAAATGCCAACCACCGAGCCACCATTGCCGTGTGTAGCCACGGCATAAAGTGAAATATCTGCGCCAATGTTGGTGGGTGCCTGGTAGGCGATGGTCGTGGCACTTGTTTGGTTTCCACCAGCGGGATGCAGCTCGAGCGGATCGTCACCAAGTACTCCGCTCACTTGCTTGCTGAGGAGCGTAAAACCTGGAGGCGGAACGAAAGTGAATTCGCGCGGAGTGGTGACGGTGGCAGTGATGGCAACGTGCACACTGAGCGCCTGCCCTTCTTGCAGAAAGAGCAGCTCGCGCCCCGTAGCAACCAAGTTCCCAGCCGCATCTCGGAACGAGACACGAATGATGGCCTCACGATTCACCTCTGGCGTCCACCAATCAACGTTGATGCGGCCCGTGGTGCCGGCGGGCCCAAGCAGACGCGTCGCCGAAGACTGCTGCACCCCTGCAACATCAACAACGACGTTGGCACTCTGATGCGCAATGGTATTGGCGCCAAACACGAAGTCGACGCTCGCCGACTTTTTTGCAGCCCAAGGAGCGCCAGGAATCACGGGTGCAACAGAGGTGAGATCGGCAAAGACGTACGCGGCGTTTGCAGTCGGACGATAGGTCACTCTGTAAGGCGCAGTAACGTTCGTGAATGTCGCGACGCCCACGGAGTTGGTAGTCGCCTGCTGCGCGTCATTCAGCCACAGCACCTCGTTCGCTACATAGAGCCCTGCTGAGCTCACAAAACGCGCATTGACCGTAGTGCTGACTTGCACCGGCGTAGTGAGGCTACGTGACACGCCTGCGAGCTGCACCGAGATTGAAAGCGAACCGCTGCTTGGCGCAGCATAGGTGACGCGCCAAAGTCCGCCTGAAAGCTCGCTCGCACTCAACGCCCCAGCAAACGCCGGTGTGCCGCCGGTGATGCGAAGGTCTACCGAGACCGGCGCTCCGACGAGCAGCGTGCCCGCCGGCGGAGTCACGATGGACGCAGACACAATAGTGAGTGACACCACCACCGCAGCGGAGGTTCCAGGCGCTGACACACTCAGCGTCAGTGGACCCGAGACAGCATCCGCCGCCGCCGCAATCGTCAGTGCGTCATTCACATAGGAAGCAGTGATGCCCGTGGGCGCACTCACCGTTGCGACGGCAACAGGCGCGGGCGCACCGCTGAAGGTCAGCGTCAGAGGGATCGTGACCGAGGTCTCTGCAAAAAGGGTGGCACTAGCGGGCGCATTGACGCTCACCACGCTGGGACTTGGAGCCAGCGGCGGCGCAGGCGCTTCGGTGACGACCTGCGGAGCAGAACAAGCGGACAACAACAAGACGATAGTGAGCGCTCTCATATCGTCTCATTAACGGCGCCACGTCTCGTCGAGTGCCGAGCTGTGAAAGAGAAGGTGATCGACAAGCCGTGTTGACGGCGTTGTCATCTAAGCGGGCGCCCTAGCGGGGGCCACACGCCGCAAAACTCAGACGATTTTGATGGTCAATGAGAGTGTCCTCGCGGGCGCTGTTTCCCACGGACGTTTGTATTGCAGCGTCACATGGTACTCATCACCAACACGAGACAACGGACTCGGCGCCCAGGTGAGCTGCTCGGTGCCACCAGAGCCAATCCTGCGCACAGCGCCCGGTCGATAGGTGTTTGCGACAGGATAACCAAACGCGCGCGGCGTAGAGGCCACAGACCAGGCATAGCCACTCGTCGGACTGCTGCCCAACGCGACACACAGCGCTTCGCCTTGCTTCAAGGCGATTTCTTGTTTGCCAATCGCGAGATCCGCTTCGCTGACTTTGCGTGCGCCTGCAAAGTACTTCGCCTCTTGAAGAAGAGGCAACGCATCACCGGCCATCATGCTGCGGTAACGATCGATCGCGCCTTGCAGCGCTTTGCGTTCGGCGACGCTCACCTTTCCGTTTTGCGCCACCTTGGCGGCAACGGTCATGGCTTCGGCCTCGCTGAACACGCCATCTTTGGCAGCCTTTAGAATCAATTTTTGTACGGACGATACAGGCATGGACACTCCTTGCGCAATGCGCTCGACTTTGGTGACGCACAGCATCGGATGTCTCAGTGAATCGTTGCGCTCCCAGACTCTGAATGCGGCTCGCAATCTGCCGAGTCCACAGTAAGGCCCCACTCAGTTTGGATGCAACTCATCCTTGAGTGGGATCTGCCGATAGCGCCCGGGATCACGCTCATTCAAGTCATCGACGATCTTGTCTACGTTACCCAGGTTGACGCTGCTCTTCTCGCCTGTTCGCGTGTCTTCGACCGTGCGGTAGCCGCGAATCACTTCATCGAAGTCGTCATTGCGCCGCGCAACTGCATTCTGCCGATCCTGCCAATTGCGATTGCGAGCGTCGTTGTCGTCCTGCCGCGCCTGCCAGGCTCGGTTTTGCGCATCGTACGCGGCCATCTGCTCTTTGTGCGCGCGTTGTCCCGCTTCGAAGGATTGTTGCTGAGCGAGCAGCGCTTGTTGGTTCTTTTGATTCACCACGGCTTCATTGAAACGCAGTGACTGCATCATGCTCAACATCAGAGGAAAATCGCGCTCGAAGGTTGCGTCAGGTCCTCGCGCAGACGCCGCCGAGATCATGAACGCTTGATCAGAGATCGGATCCACCTCGAATCTGGTGATCGCTTGGTAGTGCCGCGTGGCGCCGTTTGGGTAAGTGTCCGTCACACCAAAACGCAGGACAGAACAAAGCCCGCGAGGGAGCGTGGGTGTTTCGTCCTTCAGCTTCACCAGATGATCGATGGAGCGGGCGGGAATCCCCTGCTGCGCGTTGATGCGCGCGATCTGCGGCACAATGGCGGCGAACACTTCAGCAGGCGTACCGTAGGGCGCGATCAGCGTGGTGGGCATACGCGGCAAAGTCGAATACGGCGTGACAACCGAGGCAGTGATGCCCAGCGCAAACTCTTGGTCGGCGGGTCCCTTCACAACCAAGGCATGCATCGCGGACTGCGCGTTTGTCGTCCACCCCTTGGCGAGCCCTATGCTCCCGGTTCCGTCAGGAAAGTGCAAAGTCTGCAACTCATTCGTCGCGGGGACTGCTGCGCTTGCTTTAGGTGCCGGATCACCGTTTCCTGCCATCAGCCTGCTCCACTCGCTTGCTGGCGCATCTGCGCGTGCAAACACCACCGCGACTTTGTTACCTTTCACGGTGATCAACCCTTTGAGCGCAATGCCGTTCACAGTGAGCGCAAACGACGCGCCACCACTGCGCGGATCTTTCGCGTCTTCGTACGCCTTGTGCACCCTAGGTGCGACACCAAAATAGTTCTTCGCATCTGCTAGTGTCAGCTCGAGCGTCTTCGTCAGCGACCCGGTGCTGCGCTGCGTGACGAACGCTTCACCAAAAGTACTACGCGCTACCAGTTGGTATTGAGGTGGTTGCTCCGCATTCGCGCAAGCAGCAGAGCTGAGAACCAAAGCGAAAACGAAGCTGACGACGGCCTTCATGGCAGCGGCGCATACTCATGTGCCACCAGGTCGTCCAGGCCCTACGAACATCGTCGACATGAGGCGAACGACACTCTAACGGCGATAGCGAATGCGCGCCTCGACGTAGTCCGTGACAATGTTCGAGCGCTCAGGCGCGGTTCCGTTCGCGCTCACCGGCCGTGCGGCAAAGTGCAGGATCCCTGCGTCCAAATAGCGCGCGAGCGACGTTGTTCCCGAATCGTAGGCTAAACACCCCACACCACAGGCGACAGTTGGAAGCGCGCGCCAAGCAAGGCCGTCCCAGGCAAAAAGCGCGATTCCACCCGTCGCAGTGCCGTACCAGCGCAGTCTCACGCGCGAGAGCAACGACAAGTCTACGCCGGTATTGCGTGCATCGACGTCAAAGCGTTGCTCTGGCCGAAGCGAAACACCGCCATCCCAGAACCAAGTGTCAGCAAGCCGCTCGCCCGACACAGAATCCAGGCCCTGTGTAGACAACGTGGGGCCGGACATACCGCCGTAAAGCAACACGCGTCCATCGTTTGGCG
>JBIKMD010000400.1:0-5122 GCA_044359465.1 Myxococcota bacterium | reverse complement strand
CAACCACCCAGGCACTTTACCCACGGGCCCGCGACGCAGCGCGGGTGCCGACAAAAGCCCAACTCAGCAACGCGCTGCAAACTATCAAAGCGCAGATTCAAGCGACTGCGGGGGGTGCAGACTTTATCTTTTACTACAGTGGTCACGGCTCGGTGCGCCCGCCCGAGGCGCCGCGCCTTGCCTTGCACGACACATCACTGACGCAGCAGGTGTTGTATGACGAAGTCATCGCGCCGTTGAATACGCACTACACGCACCTAATGATCGACGCCTGCCATGCAGCAGCGATCGTGCGACCGCGAGGAGCGTCCGAGCTCACCAGCACTCCGCTTGATGCACAGGCAATCGGCGCGCTGTGGAGAACCAATACCTTGGCTCGTTTCCCCCATGTTGGCGCCTTGATTGCCGCAAGTGCGAACGACGAAACCCACGAGTGGAGCGAGTTGTCTCACGGGGTGTTCACGCATGAGTTACTCAGCGGGCTGCGCGGGGCTGCAGATGTCAATTCCGATGGGCGAATTGAGTACAGCGAGATCCACGCATTCATCGCCAGCGCCAACGAGAACGTGTCCGACGTCAGGGCAAAACCTAGAGTCTCGGCAACGCCACCCATGACCAACCAACATGCCGCTCTCACTCAACTCGCTACCGCCAGGGGGGCAACGGCATGGCTAGAAGGAGCGGTGGCGCGCGTCGGTCGCATGTTCATTGAAACAGCACGAGGGGTACGCCTCCTCGATGTTCACGCCGAACCAAACCATCCAATGCGAATACTCGTGCCCTCCAATGAAGACATCTTTGTTCGCACGGACACGGAAGAATCTCGCGTTCTCTTAGCGCAAGCTGAAACGCAGTCACTCGGCGCACTGCGCTTTCGTCAAGCGAGCACCAAGGCTCGCGGTTCAATTGGGCAAGCATACGCTAGCGGTTTATTTCGTGCGCAGTTCGGTCCTGCCTACTATTTGGGATTTGTGGCTGGCGCTGGGGCGGCATCAGTCGATATGCGGACACAATCTCGCGCCGCAACACGAAGCGAGCCACGAGCCGCCAGCTCGGGAAGCAAAGCGGTGACGGTGGTGTCTGCGATTGTGGGGTCGATCGCGCTTGCGAGTACCGCCACCTTCACCGGGTTGGCCATCAATGCGAGCGCGCAGAGACAGGCGACCCTCATGCCACTGGACGACGCCGACGACGACAATCCGAATCCGCAAGGCGCCCAGTTGCAAGCGTCCGATCCGGTTCCATACGCCATTGTCGCGGGGGCCAGCGGTGCGATGACTGTCGTCGCAGCTATTCTCGTCGCCGTGTACTGGCCGAGGTCTGCGCCCCCCGTTTCCGTCACGGGAAACGTTACCCCAACGTCTGCCTCACTCGCCTTGCAGGTGTCGTACTGATGGCGAGGCGAGCGGTAGCGTAAAATGAAAGGTGCTGCCTTTTCCGAGCTCTGATTCGACAAACACGTCGCCGCCGTGCGTGCGCGCAATTTGCCGCGCAATGTAAAGCCCAAGACCAGCGCCTCCCGAAGTCGAGCCGGGAACCCTGTAAAACTTGTCGAAGATCTTCTCGCGGTGTTCCGCCGCAATCCCGCGGCCCTGGTCCCGCACCGAAACGCAAAGCAGCTTGCCCTCGATCCGTGCGTCGATGACTACCTCGGTCCCGGCGCCGCTATGACGAATTGCGTTGACCACCAAGTTATCGAGCACAAGTGGCGCGCGCTCGCGATCAACCATCACTTGAGGAAGAAAAGGGGAAACGGCAGAAGACAATTTCACCTGACGTTCATTCGCTAGACGTTCGTGCCGCTCCACCGCAGCAGCCGCAAGGACGCTGGGCGGCGTGGCCTCCAAATGCACTTGTGCATTGCCGCTTTCAATTCTCGACAGCTCCAGTAACTCGTCCACAAGGCCTTGGAGACGCTGACAGTCATTTTTTGCAGCGTCCAAAAGGTCCGCCTGCCGCTCGGTGATCGGACCAGCGAGTTGTTCGAGACACAGGTGCACGGCCATGCGCAGTGAAGTGAGTGGCGTGCGAAACTCATGCGCGACAGTGGCCACTAGATCGCTTTTGAGCTCATCAAAACGCCGCAGGCGTGTAACGTCTTGCAGCACTAAGGTAGCGCCCACCACAGATCCATCTTGTTCGTAGATAGGCGTCGCGCGAGGGAGCAAAAATCGATCGCCTTCAGCCGACGTCGCAACGACTGCTTCGTCAAAACCGCGGGGAGAATAAACACCTTTGCCAGAGAGCACGTGGGCAACAACACGTTCGACCAGCTCGCGCAGCCCCGTATCGAGATCCTGGAGCGGTGCACCACTCGTCGAACGCACCTTCAAAACTGTCTCGGCCTGCTGATTGAAGCCGGTGACTTTCCCTTCTGCGCTGAACACCAAAACAGGATCGAGTAGACTATCGATGGCGGCTTGAGCGGACTGCTGCGCTTGGAGCAATTCACCGAGCGAGCTGCTCTTGTACTCACTCAGGTGTGTCGCCATGGTGTTGAACTCTTTGGCGAGCTCAGCGATTTCATCGCTCCCTTCCACGCGTGCTCGAATCGCAAAATCTCCGGAGCCGAGACGGTTGGCCGCCAAGCTCAGCACCGAAAGCGGCCGCAAGATGCGGCGTGTCAGGCTAGTGGACGCGTAGATGCCCACTGCTACAGACGCAAGCAGCACAGCCAGCATGATCGTGCGTCGCTGTTCGGCGAGGCGCTCAGCACTCACACTTTTTTGGACCATCGCATCTTGGTTGAGTGACAACACCGCATCGATTGCGACGCGCGTCGACTGCAAGGCAACGCTGAGTTGCGTCTGGTAAATTTTCGCTCGCTCAGCCGCCGCAGCCGTGAGCAGCCCTTGCAGCGCAGCATCCGTCGCTTGCCAGCTAGCGCGGATACGCTGGGTCAAATCGCGTTCACCTACTTCCGTAATGTTGCTCTCTTGAATTTTGAGCTGGGCTTCGAAGTGCGCTTTGGCTGCGACGCTTTTTTGTTGAACGCTCGCGTCCATGTCGCGATTTGCGACGAGCGGCATCACCACCGCAGCTTCAACCTCATCGACCGCATCACGCATCTTTTGCATGGCGAGCACCGATCGATAGTTGTCCTTGAGGATCTCTTGTGAACCAGACCCAAGCGTCTCAATGGTCACGACGGCCAGGGCCCCAACGACGAGCAACGCCGCGCCCAATGGAAGCTGCGCAAACAGTAGCTTGGTGCCAAGACGCACCTTCACGGCGTTCCTCCGCTGGATGATGTTGTTTCTTCGAACGCAACGATATGCAGATCCAGATCCGTTGCCTGACGCATGAGCTCAACCACCACCGAGCGCGTCAGAAGTTGCTGCCAAAACGGTTTGCCAGACCGCCCAATGATGATGTGACCCACGCCGTGCGAGCGCGCAAAATCCAAAAGCATGGCAGCGGGATCTCGTCCTCGTAGACGTACAACCTCGCCCCCAAGCTCGCGGGCCTTCTCCAAATTATCGAGCAGATAGCGCTGCGCGGTGGCGTCGATGCGCTCTGGCGTTTCGTTCGGACGCTCGACGAACACCACGAACCAATCCGTGTTCAAACGCCCTGCCAAGCGTGAGGCACGGTAGAGCAAAGTCTTGGCGCGAGGCGAATAGGACGCAAGGCAAACCATGATGCGTCCACCGACGTTGCTTTGCTTCTCATCACGCGACGCATGCTTTTGCCCAATGGTCTTGTCTACGCGCTCCGCCACTTCTCGCAGCGCGAGCTCACGTAAACTAGTGAGATTTTCGAGCTTGAAGAAGTGCTCGAGCGCCCACGGAATTTTTTCTTCAGCATAAATCTTCCCGGCGCGGAGTCGCTCGATGAGGTCTTCCACAGCGAGATCAAGCATCACGACTTGATCGGCCTGCTTGAGAAACGCATCAGGCACTGTCTCGCGCACCGTCACACCGGTCACACGTTTGACCAGGTCATTGAGGCTTTCTAGGTGCTGGATGTTGAATGCAGTGATCACATTGATGCCAGCGCTGAGCAGCTCCGTGACATCCTCGTAGCGCTTCTGATTGCGGCTTCCCGGAACATTCGAGTGTGGGAGCTCGTCGACAATCGCGATCTCCGGCTTTCGCGCGAGTAAGGCGCTCAGATCCATCTCCTCTATGAGCACACCGCGGTAGGCGATTTGCTGCCGGGGGATGGTCTCGATGGAATGAGTCAGCGCCGCTGTCTCCACGCGGCCGTGGGTCTCAACGAACGCAATGACGATGTCCACACCACGCTTGCGCAGCGCGTGTGCTTCCTCGAGCATTCGGTAGGTCTTTCCCACGCCCGCTGCGGACCCGACATAGACTTTGAGGCGACCACGCTTCTGCCGGGTGACGAGCTCGAGGAAGTCTTCTGCTGTCCGCCCCTGTGGTTCCACGCCTACCTCGTCTATTGATTCGGCAAACCAAACTGTTGATCCAGCGCCAAATTGAGCGTGAGCACATTCACGCGTGGCTCACCCAACAGGCCGAGGTCTCTACCTTCGATCGACGACTCGACCAAGAGCTGTACGCGAGCAGCGTCTAGACGCCTCGCTCGCGCAACACGCTCCACTTGCCAGAGCGCAGACGCTGGCGACACATGTGGATCGAGGCCACTCCCAGACGCAAGCACCAACTCGGCCGGCACAGGGCCCTTACCCTCTGGATTTTCCCGCCGCAGCCGTTCGCTGTCAGAAGTCGCGCGGTCACGAAGCTTCTGAGACGTCACGCTCAAGTTTGATCCACCCGACGAGGTCGCATCATAACCCTCCGCGCCAGCCGCCGACGGCCGCCCCTGAAAATACGCGGCTGAAGAGAACTTTTGACCAATCAAGCTCGAACCCACCGGTTTGCCAGCCACCTCGAGCAAACTTCCATTGGCTTTTTTGTGAAAGAGCATCTGCGCGAGTCCTGTCACGACGAACGGATACACACCGCCGGTAAGCAAGGTCAGTACCACTACAGCGCGCAAACCAACCAGCAACGTGTTCATACGAGACCTGCCGCTTCCAAGATGAGGTCGATCAACTTAATGCCAATGAACGGAGCGATGAGCCCACCGGCGCCGTAGATGAACATGGAACGGCGAAACAGCGCAGCCGCACCGAGCGGACGATAGCGCACGCCAC
>JBIKMD010000399.1:0-5127 GCA_044359465.1 Myxococcota bacterium | reverse complement strand
GGCAGCGTCTTGCTGAGTGACACCAAATCGAAGCTTTCGCTGTGGCTCGATCGAGGGACCGGCTCGCAAACGCGCGGTACTCTCTACGTGGGTCTGCCGTTCCCGCGACGTCCAGCCACCAAAAAAGAAGCCGCCGCGTTGCTGAAGAATATTGAAGACGGCGTTCCGTTCACGCACGCTGCCGGCAGTGAACCTAGCGCGATCAACGAGCTGACGAAGGCGCTGAAGATTCTCCTCGGCACCGCGACGGCGACGTTCCCTGCACATACGGGGTTGATCGCGCCGGTGGCGCTACTCGCTGGGCACGCTGGCCCAACGACTGTGCGCGTGCTCGCAAGCAAAGGCTCTCTCAGCTCGGATGGGCTCAGCACGATACTGTGGAGCGACACCGGTGCGAAGCTCGCTACGTTTGGTGCGGAAAAAACGTTCAGCGAAATTGCGCCTGGCTTGCTCGCTGGCTTCGATTCGGACCCATTCGGCGCGGACAGGGTCTACGACAAGGAGGGTGCGCTACTCGCCACGTTCGCCGATCGCGTACAGCCCCACAGCGTTCGAGCTACGGCTTCGGGGTTTGCCGCGTTGAGCGGAACCGATGCGACGCTCTATGACAGCGCAGGGCAAGTGAAGCAGACCCTCGGCGCTGCGACCTCCCTTCGCGTGGCTGCAGACGGCCGAGTGATCACACTCGACGCGCAAGGTGCGACGATCTTCGACGCAAACGGCGTTCAGCAGCAACGGATTCTTGGCTCTTTCTCGACCTTCGAGCTGTCACCGTCGGGCGCACTGTTGCTCGGCGAGCAGGGACAACCCATGCGGCTCTTCGATACCAGCGGCGCTCAGATCGCTTCCATCAACGGGCGCTTCGTTTCGTTTTTCTCCAGAGACAATATCTTGGTCGAAGAGACCGACGCGCTTGGCGCGAAAAGCGGGGCGACCTATCGCGCAGACGGGACGGCCATGACGGAGCTCGAGGGCGAGCCCGTCTCGTGGTCGAACGCGGGCGTGCTCACCCGCTCGGGGAACGGCTTCGTTTTTTTCAGGACAAACGTGAACGCTGCGGGCGCTTTCATGGTCGTGACAGCCGCGCTGGCAAGCACCGCAACGCACGCGTTGCTCACCGACGCAAACCAGTTTGGGCAGAATGCTCACATCGTCCTGGCGTCGCAGAACGACGTGCAGGTCTACAGCCAGGATGGATTCGAAGCGGCGCGAATTTCTACAGGCGCTGCGGCGACGCTCTCGTCTGCGGGAGATCGCTTGGCGGTCAGCGCGAACGGCGCCACACCCACTGTTTGGACGCTGCTTTGAGCGTAGGGAGCTATGAAAGCAGCGTATGGCGGCATTGAAGAGCTTCTTCAACTCCTCTCTACGGATGTGCCGCCCTGGCCGCGCTCGCAGGCTCGCCGCCGCCACCGATGCTTGGTGCATGCATGCGGATTTCGACGCGCGTGTGGATTCGGCTTGCGGCTTTCAATCATGGTTTTTGGGCTAGTTTGATTTGCTGCCCTGCGAACGCACGCGGCGGGCGTCGCTACGTTGCCGGCGCGACACCGCACGCGCAGGCTCCGCGCTGATCCGGTGATGCGCGAGTATTGGTGTAGTTCGAGGCGAGCGCGACTTAGGACCGAAGCTCTAACGAGAAGAGACTTTTTTCTGGAAGCGATCCTTGTTTCTGGTCGAACGTGCGCATGTCGCTTGGAGAAGCGCCGAAATCATGTTCAGCTCCACAGTGTGTCCATAACGCTCGAGGACCGCATCCGCGGTGGCATCTATGGTTTGCTCATTGGCGACGCACTTGGGGTTCCCTATGAATTCCACTCGCCTGAATCATTGCCACCGCAAAATCTAATCGAGCTCGAGCCGCCTGGTGACTTTCGCCGAGCACATCAGTCAGCGCGTCGAGGAGCGTGGAGTGACGACGGGGCACAAGCGCTGTGTTTGCTCGCGTCCTTGCTTCAGAGAGGCAAGCTCGACCTCGACGACCTAGGTCGACGGTTCGTGAATTGGTACGAGTACGGCTACATGGCCGTCGACAACCACGTCTTCGATGTTGGCGTTCAGACGGCGAAGGCGATCACGCTGATACGAAATGGTTGTCCTGCGGAGAAAGCCGGTTCGACCGAGGAACAGGCGCTCGGAAATGGCGCACTCATGCGCGTTCTTCCGCTGGCGCTCTGGCATACGGGATCTGACGATGACCTGATCTCACTTGCGCACAAGCAGTCACTCCTCACGCACGGTCATCTACGATCGCAGATCTGTTGTGCGCTTTATTGTCTATGGGCGCGCGAGCTGATGCGCGGTGGCGATTGGTCGAGTGCGGTCGCGACGCTACGTTACAGGTACGCAAACAACGACGCTGCGCTCGCGGAGCTCGAGATGCACATTCGTCCTGAAGAGGATGGAAAGGTGACGGGCGGCGGCTACGTGGTCGATTGCTTGCGCAGCGCTGCTTACGTGATGAGGCACTCGACCTATGAGGATGTCGTCCGCTCAGCAGTCGCTCTTGGTAACGATACGGATACTACTGCTTGCGTGGCAGGTGGGGTCGCCGGTGTGCGCGACGGAGTTGCCGCGATTCCTGAGCGTTGGATGATGGGCCTCGCCGAAAAAGAAACGGTCGAACCTCTAGTTCAGGCACTAGTGGAACATCGTCGCCACGGTTGAGCCAGCGGCGGGCGGGCTGGGCACTTGGCGTTCAGAAGCAGCACGGGGCGAAAGTATCACGTACGGTTCTAAGTGAGCGTTTCACTGGACTGATTGGAAGACCATCGCAGTGTCGACGTTACGCAATGCCCCCTCCGTCTAAGCGTTTGAGCGAACCCAACACCTGTTCTTTGGGTGCGAAGACAAGTGCGAGGAGAAGCCCCGCCACCAGGCCGCCGATGTGAGCGGCGTTGTCGATATTCGGCAGTAGCGCGCCGAGCAAAATGTTCAGCGCGACGCAGCCGGCGATTTCGCGGACAAAACGTCGCCGCATGGCTTCCGGTATCGCCGTGCGATGCTTGAGGCCGAACACCATCATGACGCCCATTAAACCAAAGATTCCGCCTGACGCCCCAACCGAAGGAACAGGCGTGGCGAGGAAGCTAGCGATCGTCCCCATCGCGCCAGCTAAAAAGTACAGCGCGACGAATCGAGGGGGGCCGTACAGATTTTCAACAACGCGGCCAAACTCGAGCAGCGAGGATGCGTTGAAAAAGAGATGCATCAATCCAGCGTGGAGAAACATGGTCGTGACGAGGCGCCAAAGCTCTCCGTCGCTGATACTGATGTTCACTTTTGCAAAGCGTTGTTCAAGCCACAGGTCGGGTAGGAAGAATGAGATAACGTAAACGAGCACAATGGAAACGACCAACGTCAGGGTCGCGGCCGCCTTGCCGTGAACTACATCTTGCAGGCGCTTCTCCGACACTGGCGCAGCACTGGCTAGCCCGCCGACGTTGCCGCTCTTGCGCTGCTCCATGAGCTTTGCGCGCTGCTTTTTTAGCGCCACCATCGGAAGGCCGAAGAGCGAGCCAAAGAGCACCAGGAGGAACAGCAGCTCGCGGAGGCCGGACGCGCTCTTCCCAGAACGCAGATCCGATAGCATCGCGAAAAACAACAGAGCGAAGAGGGCGCCTATCAAGCTGTTGAAGATGGTGAGCGAACGATAGGAGCGCGCGGCCAAGTACTCAGCTCGTGTCGGAATCAGCACGGCAAGCTCTGGAATGAGATGAACGTCAACGGGACCCAGTGGCCTCAAGACCGAAAACCAAGTCGCCTGCCTGCAGCTTTCCGGCTTCGGCGAGTTGTATCAGCTCTGCTAGTGAGCCGGAGGCCACCTGCATTCCGTGCCGCTTCACTTCAAGAAGCATGTTTGCAGCAAACATAGACGAACCTCGCGACTAACGACGGTACTAGTGCAGAGTGAGTCGTGAGTGAACTGGAAATCTAAAACAGTACGTTTTTGAAACGACTCCAGTACCTCTGCCCAACTTGAATCTGTTCGCAGAAGCTCCGCACAAGATTCCTGCGCTCGAAGCGACGGCGAACGTTCATGGCGCACGATGCCCTCCGGTGGCTCTGACCACTTTCCGGTGTTCGCGCGATTCTCGTTCGGAGAATGAGACCAAGCGGCGTTGCACGCGATAGACGCAAACGTTCGACAACAAACCTGTAGGTTTGCCTAGATCCTACTGGTGCGAGCTAGTCCCGGTAGCGGATGAGGAAGACGTCGCCGCTGCCGGTGAGGGCGACGGCTTCGCGCGCGCCAAGAGAATGTACTTGCTGAATCTGGCCAATCTCCACGCCGGGAAGATCTTGCGCCAGGTCGTGTCGCAGGAGCTGCGGAGACGTCGAGCTCTTCGTAAAGATGATCTCCGTGCTGCCAAACGAAGCGACCCAGGCACCGCCTAGCAGGTCTAGTGCAAAGTCCCGGATGATACCATCGCCATTGGTTAGCGTGATGCGATCCGGGCAGCCATGAACGTCGCCGAGATAGCGACACACGGCGATCTCGCGATCCGACGAGCGAACGCCGACCTCCGTTCCGATGCGATTCGATTGTACGAACGCCCGTGCGCTGAGGATGCTCACGAACTGGAGGGGGATTTCTTCTTTCGAGATGACGCGGCCTTCGACGTCTAGCTCGAGCATGCGCGGTGCGAGGCCAGGATTCGTGAGCGCACCGAGGAGCTCAAAGCCAGGAGAGAAGAACCGCCGAGCGTCGCCGTAGTGCGGAACCATCTCCGTTTGCTGCGCGGTGGCCCGCCGTGTCTCGACGGTGCCAGCCGCCGAGCGGATGGTCGAGTGCGGTAGCGATGGCCACTGATTAGAGCCGGCGTCGAACTGCCCCTGGCTAAAGTACGTGCGAAGCACCGAGCCATCCGCGAGCGTCACCGGCGACACGGCTGAAGTATTGCTGTCCATGAGGTCAGCATCGAAGCCCTGCGTGGTTTGGCTGAAGGAATAGCGTGTCGTTCCGTTCTCTCCCGCTGCCCAGAGCACACCGTCTTGCGCCGCGACCGGCCCGCGGGCGATCTCTGAGCTACTCGCCGGATCGGACTCGGTCGTCACGCCAGTGCTAAGATCGAAACGGAACGCGCGCCCAACGACATTGTTGTCGAGCCAATACAAACCATTCGC
>JBIKMD010000398.1:0-5131 GCA_044359465.1 Myxococcota bacterium | reverse complement strand
GCAAGCGCTGCCAGGCTTTCTTCTCTGGTGAGCTTGGGCGCGCGGCCAATCACGGTGCGCTCGCCTTGGTCGTTCAAGATGGGCGACGACACGTCCATATGAGCACCCGTCCAAGTGCGCACTTCACCATCAATCAGGTAGCGCATGTTGTAAGCGCTGGTATCGATCTTCGCTGAGTCAGGACCCATGGGCGTGAAATAGCAGATGTTCCAGCACGTAGCACGGGAGCAGCAAAAGCGGCAGTCGAGCACACCGGGATTTCACGTCGGCATGTAGCCTGCTAGACTGCACTCATGCGTTCGTTCTGTCTCATCGCACTCGTGCTGTGCTCATGCAGAAGTTTTTCCAGGGTCACCACGCCTTTAGACGTTCCGCCCATCGTTGAAACAATCAGCCCACTCACGGTGGTGCGAGGGTCCGGTTGCGCAACGCTCACGGGGAGCGGCTTATCGCGCGTCAAACGCGCCCGCGTCGGCAGCTTAGACGCTCGAGTAGAAGTACAGTCGGACACGACGGCACGTCTCTGCCCAGGCGCAGGCGTCGCACTCGGCGAGGTTCCTATTGAGCTAGGACAAAGCGAAGTGCTGACCACGCTAGCGCAGCGTCTCGCAATCACAGAAACCGAGCTGTTGCTCGAGGCACCGACGTCAAAGGCTGCGCCGGGTACGTCAATTGTCCTCGGAGGCTTAGGGTTTGATGTGACGCGTGCAGACAATCACGCCGTGCTATTCGCCGGGAACAAACCTGGCGTCGTACGCGCCGTCACGCGCGACTCCATCACGGTGGACGTACCAGAAGGGGCAAGCTCCGGCGAAGTGGCAGTGTCCTTGACGGCCGTCGATCCCAAAGTCAGCCCGGCCAAGATCATGCTGACCGTGCTGCGAACCTTTCGCATCGCGAGCGTCATTCCAGCACGAAGCGCAGGTGCGTATGCGGGTGAGCCACTGCGTGTGGTGCTCGATGCGCCGCTCGAAGAAACCACGAACGAGTCGCTCTTTCTCTCTCTAGATGGAGAGGTTCTCCCCGATCCCACCCTGCTCGACGCAACTTCCCTGTCGGTACTTCTTCCGGAAGCGTTGCTGCCGTCAGAGGAGCAACCGCACGAGTTATGTGTGCACGGAACGCTGACTACCGCGTGCGCCCCGGTATCCGTGCTTGGCGCTGGACACAGCAACCTTAGCCGTTCGCCGCAGTGTCGATCGTTCGACCTCTCGCTGGATGCGCATAACTTCCGTTGGCCTTTTCCCATGAGCACCGTGAACAGCAGCGGCTTGTTCTCGCTTCCATCACGCGCCTTCGTCCTAGACGAGAACCTCGATTTGCTTTTTGGCATAGATACGAGCAGCGGCGAGACCATTGAGACTTACCCCATGTTGCCCGATGCGTTTCATGACGCGCTGATCGTCCATAGCGGCTGTACGACGCTGGTGTGCGGGGCTCGTCCTGGGCCCGGTTACGCGGCGGCAGTCGATCGCACGGCCCAAGTGCTCTACTTCACGCGCTTCGATAACGGCGATCGCTTTGCGTTTGACCTTGGCGACTTTTCGGCTGAACCATTCGTGATCGACCGTGCTCGTTTTGGCGTATTTTTGACGCCTACGACCGGAGCGACAGAGGTGATCATCATCGACGTCACCAGCCCACCCACGACGCTGACAGATACCGTTTCGCTTGGCGGCAGACTGAACAGCCACGCAGCAGTTGACCCGCCCGCAGCGCCTTCTTCCGCCACGGAGATGCGCTTGCGCCTTGCGGTGGTCAACGAGGGTATAAACACCCGTTTTGTCTTCATTGACCTAGCGGGCAGCGTTCCTGTCGTCGGCAAAAACAACGGTGCGGCGCCTCCTGGAGATCTTGCGCCAAGCACCCTGCAACGCGGAAACAACACGCTCCATTGGGTGCCTGGTACCAACATCGCGGCCATGACCCTCGTCGCTGAGTGCAACACCCAAAGTCAGTTGTTTCGTTTCGATGTGAGCACCAAAACGCTGCTCAGTCGCCGCTTCATTGATCGTGATGCGTTTGGGGGCGCGGGAGGGGCCACCTGCCCCGTCGTGGGGGAAAGCCCCCTCGCTGTGTCGGAGCTCGATGGAAGCAAACAGTGGGTCGTCACATGGTGGCAACAACCTTTCACAACGCATCGCGCGGTCTATGCCGCGACCGTACCCACTCTCGACGCGCTGATGACGACGCCGCCCGCAACCTCCGCCTCGCTGCGTTTGCCGATTCCAAGCCCGGGCTACACTTGTGTGTCAGCCCCAGACCTCACCTGTGCGAATGGCAGAGCCTTCATCGATACCCCACCTACGAGCCTGTCCATCGCGAGCCGGAACCAAGAGAGCCCCAAGGACCGCTCTGCCTTTGCTGTGTTCGACACCGGAGTCGTCACCTACGCCCTTGATACGGACGCGAGCACGGCAGCGACCGCGGGAAGCGCGTTCGGTCTCTCACTCGTTCCACCCGCACTCCTCATCGTTCAGACCACTCTTTTCGTGCCTACGAAGACTGGTGAGCTGGTGCAGATTTCGGCCTCTGGTGCCGTGGCAAGCGTGACCAAGTTCAAGCCGCCTAGGCCCGAGATCCTCCGAGCGGCATCGGGCGAGCTGTGGGTGAACGTGGGGCGTTCTTTCAATAACACCACAACCGCAGGCGCGACCTACTTTGGCGCCCCCGCCGTGGAGTCGTTCTACGCAGCAACGGTGGGAACACCCGCAAAAGGCACGACGGCGCAGGATGTCACCGCGATTGTCGATGCAGGCGATCTCGTAGCCATCACGCGCACGGAGTTTGGCGACACCTCGGACGTCGAGACCTGGCCGCTCGCACCAGCCTCACTCTGCGATGCGCCGCTGCGCCTCATGAGCCTTCCCAGCATGCCGGTACCCGCGCCTGCTGTCTTATCACCCGTCAATGTCAAAGGCGAAACGTTGGTCTATGGCTCATGCTACGCGACGCCGCTCAGCACCGCATGTCCCCAGCTCGACCCGACCGACGCCAGCTACGTGCACCCTGACCATGTTCCGCCTGCCGCTTGTCCCAACTTCGACCTTTGCCCCAAAGCAGGCTCGGCGGTGGCCATGTTCGACTGTCAGCGTCCAGCCGCCATTGAATTGTGGAAGCAAAACGCAGGGGTTTACGAGCGCTTCGATACCGGCCTGTGTGGCGAGCAAGCGGGTGCGCTGAACGCCTTTTCAACGGGAACGGATGAACAAGTGCTCGTTTGGAGCATCATGCATCCAACGCCTGGAAGCGGAGGGCTCATTTGCCAGAATGGCAACCCAATCTCCGACAGTGGGCGCCAAGTGATCATGATGTCCAAATTGAAGTTTGGCACATCGGTCGAAAACCTGACGACGACCCTCACCGGCGAAACAGCGATTCGCCTCGTTGGCGCGAACGAACGTTTGGTCAGCAGCTTCGTCGCGAGCGAGCGCTCGGAGATCTGGTTCGCGCGTGTGGCAGATGGCACCACGCAAACAGAGATTGTGGTCGCACACGGCGACACGCTTGCCGTGGAAGAAATAGCGAGTGTTGGAGACATTCTCCAAGCGCTAGAGCTGTCGCCCGACGGCCGACGCCTCTATGCGCTCGGCAAGGCGCGCAGCGACGTATACGTATACCTCATCGAGCGAGACGAAAACGGCGCGCCTCAACTTCTCCTGCTCGGATCGCAACAATTGCCCGCAAGCGGGTCGCGACTGTTGTCTAGTGACGATGGCGCTACACTTTTGGCAGATATAGAGGGCGGCTATTGCTCGCTGTCTGATTGACGATGCGGTGATCGCAACACACGCTCAGGGAGGCAGCACATCGAAATACTCGGCAATGCCGAACAGCCCATATTGTTCATAGCTAAACATCACCGTTCCAGTGCTGCCGCCTTCCCACTCGCGATCAGGATTGAAGCGCATGGTGGTGCCTCGGCACTGAACCGTAGGCTGCGTACCTCGCGTTGGAACAGGCCACGGCAGCGCCACTGCCGCTTGTTGGGTAGGCTCCACTTGCTTGCGATAAAGACGTCCGGTGTCGCCATCACAATAATAGATAAAGCTTCGACTGCCATCACGTCGGTAGGCAAAGCTCCGGTTGGCTGGGAGCGAGGTCAGCGTGTACACGCGGCCAGCAATCGGATCTTCTTCGACTATTTTGATCGAATAGTTCTCGTACGTGGCCCCGAGGATCCAGCGCGGTCGCGGCGCCCCAGCGTCGTACACCGCTGGAGAGCGGGTCGCGTTGTAGAACGTAGGCATATGACAAACGGTCCACTCAACAACGGAACCGGCCGTCAGCACCGGCGGTCGGTTGAAGCAAGGTGACAACCGGGGCTTGAGTGTCCAGGACAATCGTGGCTGTGGCCGCTGCAGGAGACACGTTGCCGACGTCATCGCGGGCCCACACGGAGACAACGCGAGCTCCATCAGGAGGCGTCAGTGCCACTATAGGCATGGCTGTTCGGCCTGTAGTCGTGACGCAAGCCTGCCAAGGGAGCGCTGGGTCATCGGGCACGCGCGTTAGCTCGTCGCTCACGAGCAGCTCGCTCGCATCAGCGCAGCTCGCGATCCGCAATGCCACCGAGCTTGCGCGCGTGAAGCCCGGCGCGTCGAGCGTGAAGCTTGGAACAGCAGGCGGCGTCGAATCGATGCTAAAGGGCGTACTCAGCGCTGAACCGAGGCGTCCTTCTCGATCGATGGCGATGAGCCGAAAGCGCGCACCAATGAGATCTGTTTTTTCGAATCGCCACGGCGTTTCGCTCTGCGACGCGTCGATGTTGATGAACGCACTGATGTTGTTTCCGTCACGTGCATACTGCAGCTGCGCGGCAACGATAGGTGCTTTCCCGGCGATCGAAAACACAGCGGTCCACGCGGTGTCCCCGCGTACGCGCGCGGGTGGTGACGACAAGGTGACCACTGGTGCATCAGGCGAACCACCCTGCCCGCCTTCTCCGCTCGAGAAGGAATCGCCGCCGAGCGCTACGCCCTCGAGCGGAATGAAAGCACGGTCACGGTTCACGCATGCGAACAGGAGCAGCAGCCCTAAAGCCAGAAGGCGCATGGCTCCAGTGTAGAAGACGCTCTCACATCACGCCAAACAACCTCGGGGTCATGGACTCCAAGCCGGAGCACTCGCC
>JBIKMD010000397.1:0-5137 GCA_044359465.1 Myxococcota bacterium | reverse complement strand
CAAGAGGCCTTTAGCTCGGCGTTGGCACGCGTAAAGAACGCGCGCGCCTCTGCCTCGGTGGGTGGTGCTGCAAAGACAAGTGTAGAGAGGACGAGCGAGAGCACGTGAGACGACCTCCAAAAACTGTAGGAAACGAAGCCTTAGAGCTCGAGCAGGATCTCGAGTGGCTTCTGAACTTGCGGTGCTTTGCCTTCAACGTTGAAGCGGTTCTGTACGTAGCCGCCAGGCTCGCCTGGGACCTGGACGGTGAACTGCATGGGGAATGCGGCAACCAGGCCGCGGCTCGAGCGATAGAGCAAGCCCTTTGGCGGCGGTGCAAACGGACCAGAGACGTTAATCGCACGCATCGCTTCGCGGTCGAGTGACCCGTACGCAGACTTGGCGACGTCTAGCACCACCACGTCGCCGAGCTCATCGACGATCACCCAGAGCACCGTCGTGAGCGCACCGGTGGGGAGTACTTGGTTTGGGTAATCCTGCAATGCTTGGCGTGGACTCCACTTATCAGCCACTTCTTTGCTGAACAGCTCAGTGTATTTGTCCAGCGCGTTTTGGCGCTCAGCGCCTTCGAGCGCGGCAGGCGTAACAGGCGAACAAGCGGCGGCGGCGAGCATCACGAGCAAACAAGCTGAGCGCACGAAAACTCCTTGTGTGGCCTCGAGCAGCACTGCGTCAGCCGCTCCAGCCTCTATGCATAACCGGGGCCGGCCTACTGACACTGCGGCGAACTGTCAACTTGGCAATCAAAGAGCGAGGAAACAGCGTTGTCTCGAGCATCAGGAAATCCCAGACCGTCCTCTTTTCAGATGCGCTGCGTTGTGCATAGAGGCGCGCGCCTATGAGTCTACTATTAGTTGCATCGTTGTTGTTGTCGCAAACTGAACCCGCTTCGCAGCCGCTGAGCCCAGAGCAAGAAATGCTCGAGATGATGCGCAAAACGACGGATGCCGCATTGAAGGCAGCCGAAGCTGCAGAGCGCTCCGCTCGCGCCGCGGAAAAAGCCGTGGGCCTCGAGCCCGCCGCGAAAGAAACCGAAGGCGGCGCTCCCAAAGAACCAGCAAAGCGCGTGAAATTCGCCGGTAACGCTGGCCTGTCCTTTGTCTGGCTTGCGGGTAACTCCAACGCGCTCACCGGCACGATCAACGTGGGCCTGCAGCTCAACGTGGACGCTTGGACCTTGGGCCTCAAGAGCCTTGGCGCCTACGGCGAGTCGCGCGCTCCGGCTGACGCAACCTCACAAACCAGCGCAGCGAACTTCTACGGCGAGCTCAAAGCGTCGCGTAACTTCACTGACCTGATTGGCATCTTCCTCCTTGGTGGCGCTGGTTTCGACCGCGTCGCGAAGGTCGAATACCGCGCCTACGGTGAAGCGGGCGCCACCTTCACCTTCATCAAACAAATGCGCGGCGACCAAGTGAAGCTTGGCCTCGGCGCTGAGCTTGGCGTGCGTTACCAACGCGAATCGTGGTTCATCTACTATCCAGAGGAAGGCGAAGTAGAAGGTCGCATCACCACGCCGCAACCGAACATCGTCAACATCCGCGCCGGCGCGAACTTCCGTTACGCCCCTGTCGAAAACGTGATCGTGACGGAAGCCATCGACTTGCTTCCAGACGTCATCACCCCCGCCAACTTCAACTTGCTCTCCAACACGTCGCTCATGGTGAAGCTCGTGGGACCATTGTCAATCAAGACCACCTTCTCGCTGAAGTTCGATAACTTGCCGCCTCCAGGCGCGCAAAAGGTCGACACCGCGTTGACCTTCGGTATTGACGTCGTCTTCTAATGCAGCGGCGTGCGCTCGCCGTCGTCGTGATAGTTGCTTCAGCAGCGCTGACATGGCTGCTCTGGCCGAACGATGGCGAGCACACGACGCCTCGTGACCCCGCGCCAATTCCTGCATCGGACAACCACTACAAATCCAAGCCAACCGTTCACGCTGAAGCGCCTTCAGACGATCGCGACACTAGCGATTCATCGCAGACGGAACCAGTTCCACCGCCGATCGATCGGCCCATGACTTCCGCAGATGGGGCACTGGAAGTGCTCGTGCTTGCGGCTGAGACACCCGTCGTTGACGCTCGGGTCATCCTCTATTGGTGGGGCGAACGCGACCCCAATACGGGTAGCTATCCGTTCGCCAACGCAGGCTCAGTGCAAACAGGCCGAGATGGGCGCGCGCACCTGTTCGCAAGGCAAGGACGTTATACCGTTGCGGTAAATCACGCGGACTTTGCGCCTGCACTCGCGGAGGTCTACAGACCGAGTAATGAGCCTGTCACGAAGACCACGCTAGTCTTGCAGCGCGGCGCGGAAGTCCGCGGAGAGACTGTACGTGAAGAGGATGGCACCCGCATCGCTCTGGTCGAGCTCACGCTTTCGCCAAGGGCGACGATACCCAGCTCGGAAAGGCTACGAGCACGCAGCGATCACACGGGCGCGTTTGTCATCAAAGGCGTTGCGCCAGGAAGCTACACCTTGGAAGCGCGCAAGGAAGGCGAAGGCAGTGGCCGGATGTATAACGTCTCGCTGCCAGACTCTGAGCGTTTGGTCGTAAAGCTTGAAGCGTCGTCATACCTAAACGGCCATGTGCTCAGCGCCAAGGGAGATCCGGCGGAAGGCGCGCACGTCACAGCCATAGGTCAGCACCAACCATTGCATACAAAGAGCGGGCGCGGGGGCGCGTTTGCAATCGAGGTGCCGCGGGGCACTTACACACTCCAGGCAGTGCTCGGTGGTGAAACGGGCGCAGCAATCGATGCTGTTCGCGTGGGTGGTGGCAAGACGATCGAAGGCGTAGAGATCAAACTCGGCGCGCCAGCGAGCATCAGCGGACGCATCACCGACGCAGCAACGAACGAACCAGTCCTGGACGCACGCGTAGACGTCAGTCCCTACAGAGAAAATGGCGATAGCGGCCGTGCGCGCAGTGACGCTGATGGTCGTTTCATCGTGAAGCCGCTAGCGCCGGGATCGTACGACGTTGTGGTGCAAACAGAGACACACGCATTGCAACAACGGCGCGGAATCACACTTGCCGCTGGCGAGCAGTTCGAAATGCTTTTTCAAGTGTCGCGACCGGGAAAAATCGCAGGACACGTCGTCGATGAACAAGAGCAAGGCGTGGGCGGCGCGAACGTGGTGATGAACGGCACGGAGACCAAAACCTCAGACGACGGCCGCTTCAGCTTTGAGGGCGTGAGACCAGACAACGTGTTTCTTCGTGCTTGGCGCGACAATGAGAGCGGCAGCCAATACACTCGGGTCAAAGTGCAAGCCGGCGCCACGACCGAGGCCAAGATCGTGTTACCCGCAACGGCACAAGTGGAAGTTCGTGTCGTTGATGAGTCAACTAGCGCGATCACCGCCGGTTTGGTGTGGCTCGAAGCGGTCAAGGGGCGAAACTCCGCACGCAAAGAGCTCGAAGGCTCCAGCAGCATCGTGTTCACCGTGGCCGCGGGCACCTACAAAGCGGTCATGCGGCCCACGGGTAAAGTAGATTTATCTGGTAAGAGCGCCGCGATTGTCTTGGAACCAGGCGATCAGAAATCCGTCACACTCGTAGTGAAACCTTCAGGCGCGGAGGTGATTAGCGGCATCATGCTCGGCATTGATGGAACACCTCCGTCTCGTGGGAGCATTCGCCTCGAGCCAAGCGACCCAACCGTCATGTCAGCGCAGACCTACTGGAGTATCACCGATCCAGACGGACGCTTCATCGTTCGCAAACCTCTCAGCAACGCGCAAATCACTTACGTCGTCCGCGGCTGGGATGAACAGTGGCACAACAGCGAACCCGTGCCAGCAAGCGGCGACCTTGTCTTGCGCCTGCGCCCCAACGGCGCGCTCAGCGGCACTGTGCAAGGTCGACGCGAGGGTGAAACGCTGCGCATCGAGTACGACTCGGACACAAGTGACCAAACGCTCGAATTTGCCGGTGCGATATTTTCATTTCGCGACGTACCCGCTGCTGAAGATGCGTCCGTGCGCGTTGTGTCAAGCCTCGGAAGAAAGGGCGAGTCCAAACACGTCGTCATCAAATCCGGTGAAACGACGCAGCTCACGCTCTCGCTCGACTGAGCGTATCGCTCATTCCTTGGAGTAGAACTTCTTACCGCTCTTTGCCGCGTCAATGAGCGCCTGCGCTGGTTTGAAACGCGGACCTACGCTGGCAGCGTATTTTTCGAGCTTGCGCACGATTTCTACAGCGCCAACGGTATCAACCCAGCGGAAGGGGCCACCGAGGAATGGCGGAAAACCAAGGCCAAAGATGGCGCCAATGTCGCCATCGCGAGGTGAGCGCAAAATGCCGTCACCAAACGCGTGCATCGCTTCGTTCACGAACATGAGCGTGGCGCGTTCAGCGATTTCTTGGTCGCTGAGCAGCTGCGCATTTTTCTGGACGCCAATGATCCCGTAGATGCTCTCATCTGGGAGCTTCTTCTTCACCTTTGGATCATCGCTGTAAACGTAGAAACCTTTCTTGTTCTTTCGTCCGCTGCGACCATCCGTGAGGAGCTTCTCGAACTGACGCGGTGGCGCCACGCGTTCGCCAAAGGCGTCGTACAGGATTCTGGCGACCTTTGCGCCAACATCGATGCCCACTTCATCCATGAGCGCCATGGGGCCAACAGGCCAGCCAAAGTTGGTGAGCGCGCGATCGATTTGTTCGATGGGTGCACCTTGCGCGAGCATGTGCGCCGCTTCGTTAGAGTATGGAGCCAGCGCGCGCGTGGTGTAGAAACCGACGCCGTCTTTGACGACGATCACGGTTTTGCCCATCTTCTTGCCAACTGCCACAGCGGTCACGACGGCTTCGTCGCCGGTTTTGTCACCACGCACCACTTCGAGCAGCGGCATTTTGTTGACCGGAGAGAAGAAGTGCATCCCCACGACGTTCGCTGGATGACGCGCACCTTTGGCAATCTCTGTGATCGGAATCGACGAGGTGTTGGTGGCGAAGATCACCTCGGGCGCTTGTTCTTCGACCGCTTTGATCATCGTTTGTTTGAGCGTGATGTCTTCGAACACTGCTTCAATGACGAGTGGTACATTTTTGAAGCCAGAAAAATCCGTGGTCACGCTGAGGCGCGCCCACACCGCATCGCGCTCGATCGGCGTCATCTGCTTCTTTTTG
>JBIKMD010000396.1:0-5139 GCA_044359465.1 Myxococcota bacterium | reverse complement strand
CGACAATCTAGCGAGCTGCCATTCAGGCCTGAGCGCACTAATCGAAGCCTCGAGCAAAGAGAGCGCAGCAACACGCGTACTGGTGTGCTTCGACCATGAAGAGATTGGCAGCGAGTCTGCGCAAGGCGCAGCCGGTCCTTTTCTGCCGCAAACGCTCGAACGCATCGTCGAAGCACTTGCCGACGAAAAGCAGGCGTTTCAGAGAACGCTTGCACAGTCCTTCTGTATCTCGTCTGACATGGCGCACGCTGTGCACCCGAACTACGCGAGTTTGCATGAGCCGAACCACATGCCAAAACTTGGCCAAGGCCCGGTCATCAAAGCCAACTCGAACCAGCGTTACGCGACGAGTGGTCACTCCGCAGCGCGTTTTGCGCAAGCGTGCAAAGACGCCGGCATCGAACCTCAACGCTTCGTCGTACGCAGCGACATGTCGTGCGGAAGTACGATTGGTCCCATCACTGCGGCCGGTTTGGGCATCACCACGGTCGATGTAGGGAATCCCATGTTGTCGATGCATTCGATTCGCGAAATGTGTGCAGCAGCCGACGTAGACAAGATGGTCTCTGTTCTCAGCGCTTTTTGGCGCTAACGCGACTTCACTACCTCCTCGCGCATCCCACCCCACTTCGCGCAAAAACGTTACCAATCAGTAACAGTCCATCCACGGACTGAACGATTCGCTCCTTGGTTTCGACATCGACTTCATGAGCGACGATTGCTCAAAGCGAAGCACCAGAACGAACGCGAGCGAGGGCGTACAGATGTATGTCGAGTTCCGCCTCGCTGACACAAACCCGAGGAGACACCAACAGTGAAAGCCATCGTCGTAGATGATTCCCGTGCCACACGCATGATTCTAAAAAAGGCACTCGTTCAGCAAGGCTTTGAAGTCTTTGAGGCGGGCGATGGCAAACAAGCACTGGAAGAAATTGGCCGCACGGGACCTCTAGACCTCGCCCTCGTCGACTGGAACATGCCGGTGATGACTGGCATCGAGCTGGTCACCGAAGTTCGCGCGCAGAAGAACTTGGACGGCATGGCCATCATGATGGTCACGACGGAAACCGAGGCCACCCAAGTGCAACGCGCACTAGAAGCGGGTGCCAACGAGTACGTGATGAAGCCGTTCACGGACGACATCCTCAAAGAAAAGCTCCTCTTGCTCGGCCTTGGACAGAGCTAATGAAAACCCGCGTTCTCATAGTCGATGACTCGTCTGTCGTACGGCGTATGCTGAACGATACGCTGTCCTCCGACCCAGAGATTGAAGTCGTCGCTACAGCGCCTTCCGCAGAGGTGGCGCTCGCGAAGCTGAACGAGAGCAAACCCGACGTGGTCACCCTGGACGTCGAGATGCCTGATGTCAGCGGCCTCGAGCTGCTCGTGGAAATCAGAAAACGCGCACCGCACTTGCCGGTCATCATGTTCAGCTCGCTCACGGAGCGCGCGGCGGTGGCCACACTCGACGCACTCGCACGTGGTGCAAGCGACTACGTGACGAAACCCACCGGAGCAACCAGTAGGGAAACCGCCATGGAACAAGTGCGCGAGCAGCTTGTTCCCAAAATCAAAGCACTTGGCAGACGCGCGCCAGCGGTTGCAACGCCGCGCGCGATACCCAAGGCAACGCGAACCAAGACCTCGGAGCCACGCATACTTGCCATTGGAGCCTCGACCGGTGGGCCAAATGCGCTCAGCGCGTTGATCTCAAAGTTCGATTCGTCCTTTCCACTTCCCATCGTGATCACGCAGCACATGCCTCCGGTCTTCACGCAGTTTTTGGCTGAGCGCCTGCGTGCAGTCTCTGGCCTCGATTGCCGTGAAGCATGCGACAACGACGTACTCAAACCGGGCGTCGTACTCGTAGCCCCCGGTGATTTTCATTTGACGCTCAAGCGACGTGGTGAAGTGGTCACCGTCGCGCTCGATCGTGCGCCACCCGAAAACTCCTGCCGCCCATCAGTGGACGTCATGTTCCGCTCGGTGGAAGAGGCTTATGGCGCAGCCACCCTCGCAGTCGTGCTTACTGGAATGGGGCAAGATGGGCTCCGCGGTGCAGAACAGATTCACGCAAGCGGGGGTCAGATCCTAGTGCAGGACCAAGCCTCGTCCATTGTTTGGGGCATGCCGGGATGCATCGCGCGCGCAGGATTGGCGGATGCGGAGCTAGAGATACCAGGCTTAGCCGCAGCCATCAGTGAGCGCGTCAAGCGTAAACTCTAGGAGGCGCAACGTGCCAGTTAGCATCGCAGACGCTGCCTTTGTTCGCGAGTTGGTCCAGCGACGCTCGGCGATCGTTCTGGACGAGGCCAAGCATTACTTGATTGAAAGCCGTCTCGAAAGCTTAACCTTCGAAACGGGGCAAAGCGCTGCGGAGCTCGTCGCGCAAGCACGTAACGGCATTGCAGGAGCGGACAAGCGAATCGTCGAGGCTATCACCACGCACGAAACCTCGTTCTTTCGCGACTGGCTCCCTTTCGAGGCGCTGAAGTCCTTTCTGCCGCAACTACTGAAGGCACGAGAGCCAGGACGCACACTCACAGTGTGGAGCGCGGCATGCTCTTCAGGCCAAGAACCATTCAGTTTGGCGATCTTGTTGCGTGACAACATCAGCAACATTGAGAACTGGAAGGTTCGCATCTTGGCCACGGATCTATCCGAACAAGTCCTCATCAAAGCCAGGGAGGCACGCTTCGGTCAGCTCGAAATAAACCGAGGTTTGCCGGCATCCATGCTCGTGAGACACTTCGAGAAAGACGGGCGGTATTGGCGTCCCAAAGAAGAGCTGCGACGCATGGTCGAGTTTCGGCAACTCAACCTGATCGATCCTTGGGTCCTCCCTTTCACCCCAGACATCGTTTTTTTGCGCAATGTGCTCATTTATTTCGATGTGAAAACGAAACAGAAAATTCTCGAGCGAGTGCGAAACAGTATGGCGCGTGACGGCGCTCTCTTTCTTGGCGGTGCTGAAACCACGCTGGGTATTCATGAAGGCTTTGACTCGATCACCGCAGGGAAAACCAACTTCTACAGGAGGCGGTCATGACGCTCGAAGACACACCACGCAATGACGACCTCTCGGACATCGTCCAAATGGTGACAGAAGGCTTTTTGCAGCTTGGCTCGAGACCCCTCGCGCAGGCGCCAACACCACCGGCAAACGTTTGGACCGGCAGCATTGCAGTGAGCGGCGGGTTCGATGGAGGAATCGTGCTCACCTGCACGCCGGAGCTGGTACGCCACGCAGCCGAAGCAATCTTGGAGAAACTTCCCGGTCAGCAGGCGACCGACGAGCAAGCCCGCGACTTTCTCGCCGAGCTCACGAACATCGTTGGCGGTCATGTGAAGGCACTGTTGTCGAGCAAGGTCAGTGAGCACTGCACGCTTTCTCTTCCAACCGTCACCTCCGGTGCGGTTGCGTTGAGCGAGAGACGCATCATCAATGACCTCTGGTGCACCTGCGCCGGAACCCCCATGCACGTGCAAGTGTACGAAGGCGCCGAAGCCTCGAAGCGAGGGAGCGACGCATGATCGTCTTCGTTTTCGATCCACGAGAAGCGGACTGTGACCGTCTAGCTGCGTCGCTGCGTTCAGCCGGACACGAAGTGCAACAAACCTCGAGCGAGGCCACCGCGCTCACCATCTTGACGGCGGGCGACATCGAGGTTGGGTTACTCGCTGATTCGCCAGCCGCGATGACGCTCGCAAAAAAAGCGCGGGTCCAAGATGGTGGACGTCGGCCGCAACTTCTTCTGTTGGCCAAAGACACGAGCGAAGCACACCTGATTCAAGCGTATGAGAATGGCTTCGACAGTGAAGTGCGCATGCCAAGTGGTGTGCCGTTTTTGTATGCACGCCTCGCGGCAACAAGTCGTGCCGTGCAACGCGCACGCATTGAAGCATTGGTGAGAGCCCCTCGCGCCTCCAGTCCGCTCGAGGCAGTGTCGCTTGCAGCTAGCGGCGCAACGCGCGCGTGATGTTGCAAGGCGCCGCCTCGAAATTTCTCAACTTGCCAACCACACTAGAAGATGTACGGCGCGACGGTCCAGCCCAAGCGCACGGTGCGCAACTGACGATGGCGAGCGCAGAGCATCAACTCGAGTTGAGAATTGCAGTCGCTACAGATCAAGCGACGGCCCGCGCCTTGTCCGTCCACTTGTTCGGCCCTGATCAGACCGACCTAGTCGACGACATGCTCGGCGAGCTGACCAACATTCTCATGGGCAGCCTCAAAACAGCACTGAATAGTGAAGGGTTCGCGTTTGCCGCAGATCTGCCAAGCAAGATCGACCCAGCATTGGCGGAACGACCAAACGTGCTCTTCAAGTACCAAGAGGTATTTTCGCTGCGCGTGAACGAGTCGCGGGTACTCGTGCACCTTGGTTTGCGCTCGAAAATGAACTCCGTAGTCACAGTGAGTCAGCTCACTGAGGGCATGGTGCTCGCCAAGGATCTCTACAACATGCGCGGTGCTCTTATCATTCAGTGCGGCACGCGATTGTCCTCGACAATGATCGAACGTCTGCGAACAGCGATGCCGTCCCAGGCACCAGCGGAGGTCTCTGCAAGATGATTAGTACAAACGGTCCCAAAAAGGTTGTCTTCGTGACGCCAGTTGCCGCGAGAATCGCCCGCTTGAAAAGCCAGGCGCAAGGTTTGGATCTGCGCTTCACTCCTGACGCAAAAGGTGCGCTTCATGAGGTATCTTCCGGAGGCGTCGATGCAGTCGTCGCGGACGTCGGCCTTACCCAAGGCGATGCGATGAAGCTCTTCGAAAGCCTGAGGCACATCGGCGCCGAGACTTCGAGCCTCATCACCCTCCCGAAGGGTGTGGTCGGAAATGCAACTGCATCGTTGGCGATTCCAGAGGACTGCCAACCAGACGTGCTGAACACGGCGATCGATCGGGCAGTGCACTTGCGCCAAACGATCACGGCGCCGCCCGTGGCCGAGTTTGTGCGAGGCATCGATCGCTTGCCATCCTTGCCGCGGACCTATTTTCAACTCCTCGAGCTCACCTCCCAGCCGGAGGTCGCCATGGACGAAGTGGCCGCGCTCGTAGAGTCGGACCCAGCGCTGGTCGTTCGCCTGTTGCAGCTCGTCAACTCAGTCTATTTTGGCCTTCGACAACGCACC
>JBIKMD010000395.1:0-5145 GCA_044359465.1 Myxococcota bacterium | reverse complement strand
CGCGGTCTGGTGAGCGTGGGCGCCGGCGCAAAGCTCGATGACATCAAAGAGTTCTTAGCCAAAGAAGGGCTGGCGTTTCAAAACTTGGGCGGCATCACCAAACAAGCCATCGTTGGCGCCATCAACACGGGCACGCACGGCTCGGGCGCGAATTACGGCATCATTGCGACGCAGGTAGAGCGCCTCAAGCTCATGACTGCCGACGGTAAGACCCAGTGGTTGTCTAGAACCGAGTCCCCTGAGTTGTTCAGCGCTGCGCTGGTGAGCGTTGGCGGACTCGGCGTCATTACCGAGGTCGTGCTTCGCACGCGGCCCGCATACCAATTGAAAGAAACGGTCACCAAAGCCACCTTCGACGACGCGTTTGATCAAAAGAAGATCGAAGAACGTTTGCGCAGCAACGACCGCTTCCAGATCGTTTGGATTCCGCATAGCTGGACGACGTTTTTGATCGAGCGCAACGAGACAGACAAAGCGTCGGACGCCGCCTTCAGTGAAGAGACTTTGAATCCTCCGTTTTTTGCGCGCCTGATTGAGAATGCGGCCCTGGGGCTGACCCATGTTGCTGATGGTTTGCGTCCTGCTTTGATGCGCATGGCGGCCGGGACGCAGCCGAAGGTCGTGGAGAACGTGGGCAGAAGCGATCTCATCTTGTCGCGGCCGCTCCCGCCCAAACAACGTGAGCTCGAGTTCGCATTCCCAGTGGCCGAGGCCGAAAAAGTGATGCGCACCTTACGCGCAGAGATCATCAAACACGATCTCAAGATGAATTTTCCCTGCGCGATGCGCTTCGTCAAAGGCGACGACATTCTGCTCAGCCCGTCGAACCGAGGCGACTCCGTTTACATCTCGGTGCTGATGCAAGGGGGCAGCGCTCAAGACGACCATGTCATGCGCGTTCTTCAGCGCGTCCTTGTCGACCTTGGCGGCCGGCCGCACTGGGGCAAAGAGAATGACCAGGTCACCGCCGAAGAGCTGCGCGATTCGTACGGCAAGAACTACGATCGTTTCAGCGAGCTACTCGCCGAGCTGGACCCGCAAGGGACGTTTCGCAGCGACTACCTCGACCGCTTGTTTCCCTATCGCGACCGCACGCCGGCCGCAGCGGAAGACCACGCTTCATCGTCCAAATAACGCTGGCTCCTAATCGAAGACCGAACCGAGACTACGAAACGCGCCTTCGACGACATCAACGACGACGAACTCTGCCGCGCGGCTTGCGATTGTAACCGCAGCGCCTGCGAGTGCACCACCGGCGGCGCCCACAGCGCTTCCAGTGCTGCCAAAGGTGGAGCCAATACGGCTGCCAATGTCTGCGCCGGCTTCGGTGGCTTCTCCGTTGCCGCGTGCCGCGTGGCGAATCGCTTCTGTCGCACGCGTGCCCATGTCGGGTCGTGCGGCATTGACGTGCTGACCCGGAACGTTGCGCGGCACATCGATGCTGGCTGCGCCCGAACGAGCGACGGGCCGCTGAGCGTCAGGAAGTCTTGGCGTACCCGTGACGACCCGCGCAGGTGCTGCCGGCGCCGGTGGTGTCTCACTGGCTGCGGGTTGTGCTGGTGCTGCGATAGTTGTCCTATGTGTTGGTCCAATGCGCCCCATGTGTGCCTCCGTTGGAGCGTGAGTGGGCAACGACCATGCCAGCGCGATTCCGCTGCATTCTCGGGCTTTTGCTGCCAATTCGTGCGCGCCCTTGTCTCGCTTTGTGTCATTGTCTCGCGTGCCATGGGGCAAACCCTTTGACTTGCGGGGGAGAGGCAACGAAGTAGCGTGGCGATGATTCGTTACGCATGGATGGCGCTCCTCGTTGCTAGTTGTGGGCCCAAGTTCAACTGGCCTGAGTTTCGCTTGAACACGACTTCACGCGCGGAGCAGTACGGCGGCGTGTCTGCGTTGGTGCTCGAGGCGAGCGACGTGCTCACCTTTGAGGTGAAAGGCGATGTCGTTAGCGCTGAGATGACGCGCTACCGGCGCACGAAGATCTTCAATCCGAGTGGCGTGTCCGCCTCCGAGACCAAGCTGCCCTTCTCTGCGAAAATGAAGCTCACCGAATACGACGTACAAATGCGCTGCCCTGAGGGGAACAGCGAACGTCGCACCCGCGCACGGCTCGACGAGATCGTCATCCGCCGCCCCTTTGCTGACGATGGCATCAAAGAATACGGTGAGCTCTCGTTGCCCATTGCGAACGCCGCACCCGAATGTGTCATCGAGTCGTTCGCGCGGTACAGCATTCCGGATGCGATGCTGCTCGAGCCCATCCTCTTGCGCGACCGGTTGCCTATTGAACGCGCTGACGTTTTGATTGTCACGCCCAAAGGCTCAGATTTCGAGCTGCGTTATTTGGAAGGTGGCACGTCGAAGAACGAGGCACCCATGCCGGCGACGCCGCCGTCGAGCGCACAGGTGGCGTATCGTTTCGTCAAGACCAACCTTCCACCGCTGATTCCCGAAGAGTTTGGTCCCTCTCCAGTGCGAGCGGGGCCGGCTGTGTGGCCCGTCTACCGCGCTATGAAAAACGGCAAAGGGCCGAAGATGGAGCGCTGGGAAGACGTGTTTGCGTGGATGGAGCGCAACTCGCGTTTGAGCAAGGCGGGCGGCACGAACAGTGACTCGGAAGCATTGCTCAAGGCATTCGCGTCTGAGGCCGGTCAGATAGAAGTGAAGGATTTGGGCCTGCATTTCGGTGAACGTAAGTTCGGTACCGGCAGCGACCGGATCATGGCGGGGTTGAAGCTGTACGATGCGCTCGCCGGTCGCGGCTTCAAAGTAGGCATTGGCCTAGTGGCTCGTGAGACGAGCGGTTTAATTTTGCCAGAAGTCCCGAGCCCCGCGATTTTCGACGCCGTGGTGGTCGCAGCGCCGGTTGGCGGCAAGATCATCTATTTGGATCCGTCCTGTCCTGCGTGTCCGCTCGACCAAGTGTCGCAAGCGCTCGAAGGCGCGCCGGTGGTGGCCATTGTCGACGATGGTTCTCGCGTTGAGCAGCTCCCAGTTCGCGACGCTAAAGACAACGCGTTCTCGATCACGCTGTCGACTAAGCTCGGTCTCAAAGGCGACGTCGTGGGCAGCGGCCAGGCAGTGCTTTCCGGCGCTCCGGCCGCCATGGTGCGCGGCGCGTTCGTCAAAAAAGACACGCAGCAGCTGGCGCGTGAGCTGGGTTTTACCACCGGCATTCAGCTCACGAACTTGGCCGCGCCCGACGGTAACGACGCCGCAGCGACCTTTGATGTCAGCTTCGACGTGGCGACGAGCTGCGCTGAAGAAGGGCCTGCGCGGATGCGTTGCGCGCTCCCGGGGTATCTCGAGAAGTTGCTGCCGTCGTTGTGGCGCGAATCACGCACGCAGGACCTACTGACGCCCGCCGTGTTTCAGCATCAGCTCGTCGTGACCTACCAGATTCCAACCAAAGCCCGCGTGCAGCCGCCGCAGCCCATGCAGGTGAAGACCAAGTTCGGCGAGTATTCGTTGTCGTTCATGTATGAGCCAGGGCAGCTCGCGGTGACGCGTCGCTTCAGCGTGCTGCAGCGCCGGATTGCGTCTGATGAGTACGACGAGTTTTTTGCATTCCTTTCACAAGCGCGCCGCTTTGATGCGGTGGGTCCGCTCGTGGAGTTTTTCGCCGAAGAGGTGCCTGAGCCCGCGCCCGCTGCAGAGCCAGACACCAAAAAGGGCAAGAAGAAGGGTGGCAAAAAATGACACAACTCCTCGACGGCAAGGCACTCGCTCAGCGCGTGCGTGAAAGACTCGCAATTGATGTAAAGGAATTCATACAAAGAACAGGGGTGACGCCAAAGCTTTGTGTGCTGCGGGCTGGCGACGACCCTGCGAGCGAAGTGTATGTTCGCAATAAAGCCAAATCCTGTGTCGAAGTGGGCATGCTCAGCGAGGTCGTTCACAAGCAGACGGCGACCGAAGAAGAAGTGCTCGGTATTGTCAGCGCGTGGAACGCGGACAAGAGCGTCAGCGGCATCCTGGTGCAATTGCCGCTGCCCAAAGGGATCGACGAACGTAAGGTTCTCGAGTTGATCGATCCAAACAAAGACGTGGATGCGTTTCATCCTCACCACGCGGGTTTGCTCAGCCAGGGGCGCGCCACGCTCACGCCGTGCACGCCGCGAGGGTGTATGGCCCTGATTGCCGAAGCCATTGGCAAGGATCTCGGTGGCTTGCACGCCGTGGTGATTGGGCGCTCGAACATTGTCGGGAAACCCGTCGCGCAGCTCCTGCTCAACGCCAACGCCACTGTGACCATCACGCACAGTAAGACCAAAGATCTGCCTTCGCTTTTGCTGCAGGCGGACATCATTGTTGCGGCGATTGGCAAAGCCGATTTCGTGAAAGGCGAGTGGGTGAAACCTGGTGCGATCGTGATCGACGTAGGCATCAATCGCGGCGCTGACGGCAAGCTGAGGGGCGACGTTGACTATGCGGAGGCCTCCAAGCGCGCGAAGGCCATTACCCCCGTGCCGGGCGGCGTGGGCCCCATGACCATCGCCATGTTGCTCGAGAACACGCTGACGTGCGCAAAGCTGTTGCTGGCGCCGTGAACGACGGAATCCTCATTGATGATGTGAGCAAACGCTACGGCACACGTTGGGCGCTGGCACGCGTGACGCTGCAGATTGCGCGCGGCGAGTGCGTGATGCTTGCTGGTCATAATGGGTCGGGGAAGACCACGCTGCTGCGGCTGATTGCAGGTTTGCTCTCCGCAACGCATGGGCGCGTGAGTGTGCTCGGATCCACCAGTAAACAAGCGGCTCGCGAGCGTGTTGCGCTGCTCTCTCATCAGAGCGGTCATTATGACGACTTGTCTGCCCGAGAGAATTTGGAGCTACATGCACAACTGCTCGGCCGCGGTGACATCGACGGCACGCTGGCGCGCGTCGGGTTGAAAGAGCGTGCCGATACTCCGGTTCGGCAGTTTTCGGCAGGTATGAAAAAACGTTTGAGCCTTGCGCGCACCATGCTCAAGGCGCCGCCCGTGATCTTGCTGGATGAGCCGTTTGGCGAGCTCGATCCTCAAGGGATGGACTTCGTCGAGCAATGGATCGCGCAGGAGCGCAAAGCAGGGACCACGATTTTGCTCGCCACCCACTGGCTCGAACAAGGCGCACGGCTCAGCGATCGCTCGATCAGGCTCGA
>JBIKMD010000394.1:0-5156 GCA_044359465.1 Myxococcota bacterium | reverse complement strand
GCCACTGGGAGCTTCACATGGTACTTGGTCACAGTCGTGCCATCGGGAAGCTTTTCGGTCTTCCAATTCGACAGTTCAACGGTATCGAGTCGCCCGACTGAGGTGTTACCGTTGAGCTGGCCAATCGTGTACAGCAGCTGGTTTTCGGCGGTAGCTTCATTGCTCCACGTGGTGCCAGAGAAGTAGGTATCGAACTCGAAGTTCAGGAGAATGGCTTGGTCGCTGGTGAAGGCCTCATGCGATTCGTCGGTGGTTTGCGTGGGCGTAGCGGGCTCCACTGTTGGCTGGGGCGCGGCACACGCGGTCGCAAACAGGAAAGCAGAAGCAGCAAAAAATCGCATGTCATCTCCTCGGTCTCGTACGGGACCGCCAGTATCGGCGGGCACCCCACTTACGTTTCTTGGAAGCGCGTTTGTTATCGCGTCCAGGATTTCGAGGCGCCGCGTAAGGAAAATGACGCACTTCGTCAAGTCAAATCGAATGGTCCACAGAAGGCGAACGAGTTGCGGCGCGCCGCGTCGACCTCTACACTGGGTGAGAGATGATCAAATTGGCACGGTTTTCGGCTATCGCGACGCTTCTTCTGGTTCTCGGTTGGCTCGACTTGTTCGCCTCGCACGGCACGAGCAACGCCAGTGAAAGCGAAAAGACAGCGAGCGATCGGCCCCGCGTTGCAGGCATTCAAAGCGGGCTTCCTGGGGGCGGTTCGAGCGATGGCCGCTATGATTTGCGCTCACGCAAGATCCTCACGCAGGTCATTCTGCTGATCAAAGAGAACTACGTCGATCCCTCACGCGTGAAGCCCTATGACATGCTGCTCGCGGCGCTCGATTATATAGAGAAGAGTGTCGCCGAGATTCTAATTGACGAGACCGGTGCGCCAGACAAGGTGAAGATCTCGGTCGGCGGTGCCCAGCGTGAGTTCGACCTAACCATCACCTACGCCTGGGAAATTGGCTATAAGCTGCGTGATGTCTTCGAGTTCATCCAAGAGAACATCAGCTCTGAACAGGACTTGAAAGACATTGAGTACGCAGCCATCAACGGCATGCTTTCTACCCTCGACCCGCACTCGGTGCTTCTGAAGCCCGAGAACTTCGAGGAGATGAAGACGTCTACCAAGGGCGAATTTGGCGGCCTTGGTATCTCGATCACCATCAAGGACGGCGGCCTCACCATCATCAGCCCCATGGACGGCACACCTGCCGCGCGCGCGGGCCTCAAGGCGCTCGATAAGATCGTCCAGATTGGTGAAGAGTCCACTGTCAACATGAACATTGAAGAAGCGGTGACGCGTTTGCGCGGCAAGCCTGGCACGCGTGTCATCATCACAGTGCTAAGGCCAGGCTGGAGCGAGCCACGTAAGTTCACGCTGACCCGCGCGATCATCAAGATTGAAAGTGTGACGAGCGAGTTGCTTTCGCACGATGTGGGCTACATCAAGATCAAGAGCTTCCAGTCGAACACCTACGATGACGTGAGCAAACACCTCGACACCCTCAAGGCCAAAACCAAGAACAAGCTCAAAGGCCTGGTGCTCGACCTGAGAAACAACCCGGGTGGTTTGCTCGATCAAGCGATCCTCATCAGCGACCTGTTCATCGCAAGCGGTCCACTCGTCATCACGGTGGGCGAAGGTAACAAAAAGCGCGAAGAGAAGTCCGCCACGCTCAGCGGAACAGAAACGGATCTGCCGCTCGCCGTGATCACGAATGGTGGCTCGGCCTCAGCGAGTGAGATCGTCGCTGGCGCGCTGAAGAACCACAACCGTGCGGTGATCATTGGACAGCAGAGCTTTGGTAAAGGCTCCGTGCAAGTGCTCTACGACTTCAAAGACCAGAGCGCTTTGAAGCTCACCATCGCGCAATATCTCACGCCTGGTGATGTATCGATTCAATCGATTGGCATCACGCCCGACGTGCTCTTGTATCCAGGCGCCATCGACAAGACCGGCGTGCAGCTTTTTGCCCACGTAGACTATCCGCGCGAGAAGGACCTGGACAAACACTTGGATCGTCAGAACGACCAGAAAGGCAACACCGACGCGCCGCCTACGGAGACGATGAATTACCTCGTCGATCGCAAGCAGCAGCCGGACGAAGCGGGGGATGAAGAGAGCGCTGAGGCGAACACTGACAAGTTCAACGAGGATTACGAGATTCGCTTTGCGCGTGAAGTGGTGATGAAGGCGGTGACGCCAGAACGCAAGCGCATGCTGGAAAGCGCGCAGAGCTACTTCAAGAAACAAAGCGTAGAGCTCGAGGAGAAGATTACCAAAACGTTTGCCGGCGTAGGCGTCGATTGGTCTCCCGGCAAGGTGGCAAACAAGGTCGATACGCCGGTCGAGACCAAATTGGTGTTCGCCATGGCACCCGTGCTCCCCAAAGGCCAAGCCTTCAAGCCGACCGTTGCGAGTGGCACTGTGCTGAACGATGCGCGGGTCAAAGCCGGCGACGAAGTGCTGCTGGTGGCCACGGTGAAGAACAATGGAGCTCAGGAGCTCACGCGCGTGTATGGCATCACGCAGTCGGACAACCCGATGTTCGACAAGCGCGAGCTGGTGTTCGGCAAAATCGCGCCAGGGGAGTCGCGCACGTGGGCGCTCCCGATCAAAGTGCCAAAAGACATGTACGCGCGCGTTGATGAGGTGAAGCTCAAGCTAAACGAGCTGACACATGCCGGCGCGCAAGGGCGTCAGGTTGTGACCATCGACGAGCTGCCGCGTCCTCACTTCGCATATGCGTGGCAGGTCAAGGACGATGGCAAAGGTAATGGCGACGGCCTGGTTGACCCAGGTGAAGACGTTGAGCTCCTCGTCAGCGTGAAGAATATTGGCAAAGGGGCCGCGCAAGAAGCGTTCTTGAACTTGAAGAATGTGAACGGTGACGCGCTCTATATCGAGCAAGGTCGCGCCAAGCTCGGCGCGATTGCGCCAGGTGAAGAAAAAGAAGCGACGCTCAAGTTCCTGGCCAAGAACGACCCCGCGCTCAGTAAAACGGCGGATTTAAAGCTGAGTGTCGTCGACGTGGCGCTCAGTGAGGCGCTGGCGGAACGTCTGCATTTCGATTTGGGCGAAGAGCGTCAGGCGTCCAAAGTGGAGCCAAAACGGGTTGGCGTCCGAATTTCGGCCGATCGAACGCCGCTCTATGCTGCAGCGAGTGACAAGAGCGACGTGCTGCTACACGCACCCAAGGGGGCAGCAATGAAAGCGACTGCCATCGTGACCAGCGGTGGTAAGCCATTCTACCGTGTGCAGCTCGATAAACGTACGGTGTTCGTGAGCACGGCTGCGGCAGAAGTAGGCAACGGTTCGGCCGCCGCGAAGAAGCAAGAGCAGAGCTTCCCGCACACCACGCCAGACATCACGATTGCCGAGGGTATTCGCGGCACGCACACCACCACGCCGCAGGTCGCTGTCAAAGGTTATGCCACGAGTGGCAAGCCGATGCGTGATGTCTATATTTTCGTGAACGACCAGAAGGTCTTCTACAAAAACGCCGCCAAGGACGAAGCCCAAAAAGACGGCTCGTTCAAACACGCGTTCGAGACCATGCTGCCGCTCAAAGTGGGCACCAATACGGTGACCGTCGTGGCGCGTGAGGACGAAGAGACGACCGCGCGTCAGACCTTTGTTTTGTTTCGCGAAGGCGAAACCCCAGTTGCGGCGGCGCCGAGCAAATAAGGTCACACCATGAAGTCGCGCGATGAGTACAAAGACATCCTTGACCACCATCACGAGTGGCCGACTGATTACACCTTCAAGTTCATCGTTCCCAAAGACTCGGTGAAAGACGTGCACGCCATGTTTCCGGGACAAACCACGCAAGACCGTCCTTCATCGGGCGGAAAGTGGGTGGCCGTGACCTTCACCAAGCGCGTGGCCTCCGCCGACGAGATTCTTCAGATCTATGACCAGGCCCGCAAGATCCCGCACATCACTGCCCTGTGACAGGTATCGCGCTGGCCTGACCTTTCATAATCGCGGCAAGTAGTTGTATAGCCGCGCCCCTATGTCACTGCCGATGACCGACGCCGAACGCGCGCTCTATGACACGCGCCGGCACAAGCGCGATGCCCTCCTTGCCCAAAAGCAGAACCCGTACCGCAATGGTGTGCAGGCGAAAGACACCGCCGCGGCCATTGAGATCGCGCACGCAGGCGAGGGGCGTGTTCAAAAAGAACTAGATAAAACAAAGACTTATAGCATTGCTGGACGGGTGATGTTCCTGCGTTCGTTCGGCGCAGCCACGTTCATCAAGATCAAAGACCGCAGCGGTTTGATTCAAGGTTACGTCAAAAAAGACGTGCTCAGCGAGGCCGATTTTGCCGCCTTCGAGCAAGTCGAAATGGGCGACATCCTGTTCCTCGAGGGGCATCCGTTCCGGACCAAAACCGGCGAGCTCACCATTGAAGCCATGAAGCTGACGGTCTTGACCAAAGCGCTCCGGCCTTTGCCGGATAAGTGGCACGGTCTGAACGATCACGAAACGCGTTACCGCCAGCGCTACGTCGACCTCATTGTAAATCCCGAGGTGTCGGCGGTGTTTCGCGCGCGCACGCATGTGATTAGCGCCGTGCGCAAGCTGCTCGATAGCCATGAGTTTCTGGAAGTTGAAACGCCTACCATGCACACCTTGATCGGTGGCGCTGCCGCCAAGCCGTTCAAAACGCACCACAACGCGCTAGACCTAGAGCTGTTCATGCGCATTGCGCCCGAGCTGTACCTCAAGCGCTTGCTCGTGGGTGGCTTTGATCGCGTTTATGAAATTGCGCGTTGTTACCGCAACGAAGGTTTGTCTACGCGGCACAATCCCGAGTTCTCCATGCTGGAGTTCTACTGGGCTTATACCACCTACGAAGACTTGATGACCTTCACCGAAGTCCTGCTTCGTCACGTCGACAAGTCCTTGAAAGAAGCGCAGCCGGCTGACCACGCCAAGTGGCTGGAAGCGAGGCCGTTCACCATCGATGAGCCGTTTGCGCGCATTCCCATGGACGAGATGGTGAAACGTGCGGCTTTGAAGACGGAGATTCCTGCGTGGGTAGAAGCCGTGAACGCAAACGGCGGCGCGGGTCTCGTGAAGCTGCTTGGCACTGACTTCAGTGCGAGCATCAAAGAATGGGCGAAGAGCAGCCAACGCGCGAAGAAGCTCGAC
>JBIKMD010000393.1:0-5157 GCA_044359465.1 Myxococcota bacterium | reverse complement strand
GCAAAGAAAAGCAGCTCATGAAGAAGCTCGACCTCAAGGTCGAGGAGCTCTTCGAGATGGAGAACATCGTTCGTGACGCCGAACGGCGCCTGGACGAGATTCACGCCGAAGCACGCGTTGACGTGGGTGAGCTCGAAAAGACCTACAACAAGGTCACACGCGGCGAATTCAAGGCCGAGCAAGCCAAGACCGAATTGGTCGAAGCGAACCTCCGCCTGGTCGTTTCGATTGCCAAGAAGTACACGAACCGTGGTTTGCAGTTCTTGGATTTGATCCAAGAAGGCAACATTGGTCTGATGAAGGCCGTCGACAAGTTCGAATGGCGCCGTGGTTACAAGTTTTCGACCTACGCGACGTGGTGGATTCGCCAAGCGATCACGCGCGCGATCGCCGATCAAGCGCGCACCATTCGTATTCCGGTGCACATGATCGAGACGATCAACAAGCTCATCCGCACCTCGCGCTACTTGGTGCAGGAGATTGGTCGCGAGCCAACGCCAGAAGAAATTGCGCAAAAGATGGAGCTTCCGCTCGAGAAAGTGCGCAAAGTCCTCAAGATTGCCAAAGAGCCGATCTCGCTCGAAACGCCGATTGGTGAAGAAGAGGATTCACACCTTGGCGACTTCATTGAAGACAAGAGCATTGTCTCGCCTTCGGATGCCGTGATCTCCATGAGCCTCGCGGATCAAACCCGCAAAGTGCTCGCGACGCTCACGCCGCGTGAGGAGAAGGTGCTCCGCATGCGTTTTGGTATTGGCGAGAAGGCCGACCATACGCTCGAAGAAGTAGGCCAAGACTTCGAGGTCACGCGCGAGCGTATTCGCCAAATCGAAGCCAAAGCGCTCCGCAAGTTGCGGCATCCTTCGCGCTCGCGTCAGCTCAAGTCCTTCGTCGAAACCTAAGCCTACGCAAGTTGGGCCCGTCTCCATTCTCTCCCTACATCGTGCGCAGATCTGCGCAGCCGGCTGCGACGGAACGGTGATCGCGCTTTCCTGATCTCAAGTTGTAAAAGCGCCTTGCCCTTTGGTAGCGTCTTTTATATAGCCCGCCCCCTTACGACGCGGGCCTATAGCTCAGCGGTAGAGCCGTCGGCTCATAACCGATTGGTCGCAGGTTCGAATCCTGCTGGGCCCAGGGCGCAAGGAAGAAGCTAGATGGTGTGGATGGCAGGGACATACACAGTGCAATCGGTCGATCGGCCGTTGTGCGTTCCCTCGATCATCTTCCCCCACAATCAAATCAATCAAAATGCGGCTACATCGGCCGCATTTTTTTTATTCCGCCGACGAAGAGGTGACTAGTGGTTCCAGCGCTTGAGCATTTGATCGACGTGCAACGGATCGACGGGAAAATCGACACGCTAGAAAAACAGCGGGCTGCTATTTCCGAGAAGCTCAACGGATTGAAGAAGAAGCTCGAGGCGACCAAAGCGTCGATCGCGCAGATTGAAACGTCGACGACGGACAAAGAACGCGAGCGCCGCGCCATTGATGGCAACCTGCAGCTCGACATCAGCAAGCTGAAGAAGTGGGAAGCGCGTCTCAATGAGATTCGCAACCAACGTGAGTACCTGGCGCTCTCGCGCGAGATTGAAACTCAGAAAAAACAGAACACCGAGCAGCAAGAGAAGGCCGCGTTGCTGGCGACGGAAATCAAAGAGCTCGAAACAAAGCTCGAGACGCACCGTGACGATCTGGCAGAGCACGAGATTGACGTGGACACCGAGCAGCAAGCGGTGGACATCAAGCTCAAAGAAATCGACACGCAGCTTGGAGAGCACAAAAAAGAGCGCAGCGAGTTTCTGTCCCAAGTTCCGGCGCCGCTGCTCAAACGTTACGACACCATTCGCTCCAAGCGCGGCGCTGCGCTGGCGGCGTGTTTCTCGGGTCGCTGCTCGGCCTGCAACATGTCACTCGCGCCGCAGCTCTACAACACGGTCATCAAGGGTCAGACCATTGAGGCCTGCCCGTCCTGCAATCGCATCATCTTCTACCGCGAACCAGAAAAACCCGCCGAAGCTCAGGCCTGAGTGCGTCTCCGCTTGCCAATCTGAGTCACCGGAACGATCTTAGCTGTATGGGCTCTATCACCTGCGATGAGGGTCAGAGACCGCTCGTCACCATCGCCTTTGAAGGGGCCGTGAGCGACGAGGTGTTCGAAACGCAGTACCTCTCCCTGCTTCAAAGACTCGTCCGCCGAGACGAAAAGCGCGTGATCCTATTCGACTCGCGCAAATCCGGTACGGCCAGCGCAAAGCAGCGTCAGCTCCAAGCCCAGTGGATGCGCAACAACAAAGCGCAGACCAAAGCCAATACGCTCGGCTGCGTCTTCGTTCTGGATTCCGTCTTCAGCCGAGGCGCTCTCACCGCTATCTTGTGGTTGCAACCCATGCCGTGCCCCCACGCTGTGGTGTCAAACATGGATGCCGCACTAGAAAAAGCGAGCCAATGGCTTGCCGCCGAAGGTCTGACGATCCCCCCAGTCCCAAATGAGCCAATGCGCCAAGTGATCAGCGGCTAGGTCAGAGCGTACTTGGGGATCCTGCGCTTGCGCGCTCTTTGTTCTTGAGCACGAAGAGGGTCAGTGCGTGTCCATTCCCAAACGCATTGTGGCTCACCGCCTCCATCGCAAGCGCCAGTGCATCGCCACCAAACTCGCACGCCTTCTTTTCGGCGCGCTCCCTCATTTCTGCTGACAGTCCGCCGTCTCCGCCTTCGCCCTGAAAAGTGAGGCTGCCAACCATTGCCCAAGTGCTCGAGAGTCCAAGCTCCTGAGGTGTCACGTTGACCCACGTGAGCTTGCAGCCTTCTTCGCGGGGCGGATAAAGCCCTTGGCGAACCGCCGTCAGGTGCGGGGCGCACGCGCTCATCAGGATCGTTGACGCTAAGAACATCCAAAGTTTCATGTTGAAAATCATGGCGCGGTGCGTAGTGAAAAGGCGACACGGGTCGCTAGGACAAGTGTCCCAGGAGACACTCGCATACTGCGTTCGAACGGTAAGAACTTTGAATTCTTTTGGGTGCTGCTAGCATCCCGTTCATGCACAAATACGTCTGCGTCGTCCTCGCGTTGTACGGATGTACCCTCGCGCGAACACCGTCCTTGGTGCCGAGTGCACGACTGATGCACAGTGCGGGAACGGAGATCTGTGCGGCTCTGGACGCTGCGTGAAGCTCGCTAGCGGCACCATGCAGATCGGTAGCGTGACGGGGACTGCGCCAGGCGGACGCATTCGTGACGCGATCATTGTGGTTGGTGAAGGCTTCGTCGATGTCGTAGCCGCGCAACTGGTTTCGGTGTCCGGGGCGATAGTGAATCTGACGATCTCAGAAACAACGAGCAGCACACTCAAGCTGACGCTCCCGAGCGAGGGCGTGGGCGAAATGAGCTCGACCTTGCGTTTGATCTCCACGAGCGCAGGTGTGGCGCGCGCCGAAGTGAGCTTGCTGCGCGGCGAGCCAGGCCCCGCGGGTGCGACCGGTGATACAGGGCCCGCAGGTCAACAAGGGCCTCCGGGGTTACAGGGCCCTCCTGGGCCGCAGCCAACGGGGCCGTTCACGATCACCTCTACGGCGACCACAATGAACCCACAGCTGACACTCCTCGACAACGCAAACAAGCCGCGTCTCGCGTTCAAAGGCGCCAGCGACTGGGGCATTCACCTCATTGCCGACCCGATCTCAGAAGTTGACGAAGACGCGAACGCGCTGCGTGCAGTCATGGTCCAACCTGGAGGCGTCGAGGGCAGCGTCTTGTTCTCTGTGTCGCAAGCCACGGGCTTTCGCGCCCAAGTCTTCAGCTTCAATGACGGCACCGTCGCGTCGCTCGGTCACAACCAGCAACAACTCGACGGCAGCGCGACCGCACCGCGAGGGTGCGTAGAAAACACGATCGGTAGCATGTACTACGACACGTCGCTACCAAGCTCAGCCGCGTCAGCGTTTTGTGTGTGCGATCGGACAGGGGCAAGCACATACGCCTGGCACGTCATGCATTCCCTCGCGACGGCGTGTGACTGATCGCAGACGGTGAGCGTATTTCTCATGAATGTTTCTGCTACACGACAGCCAAATGCGGCGCGCAGACGAGTCGTTCGGTGAAGGAGACCCGGTCTCAAAACATTGAACAGCTCTTTGCTTTCCTCGCGGGTAGCAATTCTTGTTTGGAGGTCGTCGTTCTTCAGCCAGAGAACAACGAACCCGTCGAGCCAGAAGCGCGACACGCGCAAGCGGTTAAAAGCGCATTTTCGGTATTTGAGGCGCGTCACCGCTGGCTTCGCGTGACGTCCGACTATTCACGAATGAGGTCAGAGCAGATCACGGCCTTAGCGTTTGTAGATGCGCGCTTTGACATCGAGAAACGGCGACTCGCCTGGGGCGGCTACGGTACCGACAGCTGGCCCGGTTATTTTTGGGCAGGCGACGCGCGAATCAAAAGGAATCGGATTCTTCCTGAACCGTCGTTCGCTGGGCTTGCGGCTGCATTTTGGTTGTCGCTCGGCCATTCCCCATGTTTGTCCCACGCACAAGCGGAACAAGGCTTTCTTGCGTTGGTGGATACGCTGTTCGATGGATTCAGCCACACGCTCGACATCCGACAATGGTCGACTGATTGGTCGAGCTTCTTCGACGAAGGCGAGAGGTGGGAGGCCGCATTTCTTTGGAGTGTCTACAATCCCCAATCCGGTCAATTCGTCGTCATCGCTGCGTCCGTTCAAGACGACCACTGACGCCGCCTCAATCCCGTCAGGCGGAGACAATCCTTGCGGGTTTCTGTGCTCGCTTGCTGTCGTTCCCGCGTGCCTCGGTCCTGGCTCCCTGCTTGCTGTCGTCCCCGCCTGCTCCCGCTCCCACCGAACTGCACGCGAAGCGTGCGAGGCGCCTGCCGCCGACGCGACGCAGATCCCCCACGCGCGAAGCGCTACAGGCCCCTTCGGGGGCAGGAGGAGCGCAGCGACGGGCCGGGGATCTGACAGCAGTGCGAGCGCAGCAAGCACGAGTACCTATGCGAGGCACGAGCATAGGTATGGAGGTCAAACCGGCTTGTAAGCCGGGTTTTGTGCGATCCTTCGATTACTCTATGGATGCGACGATCATTCCTCTGGGACAACGTTTGCACGCAGCCTCAAGCGACACGTACCCGGACCTCAGAGTGAAA
>JBIKMD010000392.1:0-5183 GCA_044359465.1 Myxococcota bacterium | reverse complement strand
TGCCTTCAAGCTCGGCGAGAAGGTAGCAGATCCTCTGCAGATGTATCTGGCGGATGTGTTCACCGTGAGCTGCAACATGGCGGGCCTACCCGGTTTGTCGCTGCCGTGTGGATTCGATTCACAAGGCCTCCCTATTGGCCTTCAGCTGCTCGGCCGCGCCTTCGACGAACAAACGCTGCTACGGATTGCGCGTGCTTACGAACGAGAAACAGCGTGGCATCAGCGCACGCCACCGGGGTTTTAAATGACGGAGTGGCAAACAGTCATCGGTTTAGAAGTTCACGCCCAACTGCAAACGAAGACCAAACTCGTCTGTCACTGCAGCACGAGCTTTGGGGCAGAGCCCAACGCGAACACGTGTCCCGTTTGCCTCGCACTGCCGGGTGCGCTGCCGGCGCTAAACGCTCACGCCGTTGAGCTGGCAGTGAAAGCGGCGCATGCGCTCGACTGCGACATTCAACACGAGAGCGTGTTTGCTCGGAAGAACTACTTTTATCCGGATCTTCCTAAGGGCTACCAGATCTCGCAGTACGAGCAGCCGTATGCCGTGGGCGGACACTTGGATCTCGCGAGCGGAAAACGTGTTCGGCTCGTGCGCATCCACATGGAGGAAGATGCAGGCAAGAACATCCACGCGGGCGCGAGTCATTCCCTCGTCGACTACAACCGCGCCTGCACGCCCCTGATCGAAATCGTGAGTGAGCCCGATCTGCGTAGTGCAGAAGAGGCAACGGACTATCTAAAACGTCTTCGCGCCGTGCTGATGGCGCTTGCTGTGTGCGACGGCAACATGGAAGAAGGTTCCTTCCGCTGCGACGTGAACATTTCAATCAATCGCGCCGGCGAAGCTTACGGCACCCGCGTCGAGCTCAAGAACATCAATTCGTTCAAGTTCATCACGCAGGCGATTGCCTACGAGGTGGACAGGCAAAAAGAACTCATCACCGGTGGTGGCAAGGTCGTTCAGGAAACGCGGCTCTTTGACTCAGAAGCGAAGGTCACGCGCTCCATGCGTTCAAAAGAGGACGCGCATGACTACCGCTATTTTCCAGACCCGGATTTGCCGCCACTGCTGATTGACGCGGCGCTCATAGAGCGCATTCGCAAAGACGCTCCAGAGCTGCCACACGCCAAAGCCGCACGTTATGTGAGCGTGCTCGGACTGCCCGCTTACGATGCTGGCGTGCTGACGGACGATGCGCGCATTGCCGCATTCTTCGAACGCGTCGTGGCACTTCAAGCTGATGCAAAAGCGGCCTCCAATTGGATCATGGGAGAGGTGCTCCGTTCACTCGGCGACAATGACGCTGGCTCGCTCAAGCTACAGCCAGAACAATTGGCGGAACTGCTCGCGCTCATCAAAGACGGCGTCATCTCTGGCAAAATAGCCAAAGAGATCTTCCCCGATTTGCTGGATGGTACAGCGATGCCGAAAGCGATCGTCGAGCGTAAGGGGCTGGTCCAGGTGAGCGACACCGGCGCGATTGAAGCGGCGGTACAAGCCGTCATTGCGGCCAACGCTCCGAACGTCGAAAAATACAAAGCCGGCAACGACAAGCTCATTGGCTTTTTCGTAGGCCAAGTGATGAAAGCCATGGGCGGAAAAGCGAATCCGGCCGTGGTGAATGAGATCCTGAAAAAAGCGCTTACTTAGCGCGCGCCAAATGGCTAGCTTAGGCGGATGCGCTTTGTCCTTTTGCTAGCTGCAGCGTTTCTCGCGGCCTGTCCTGCGAAGAACCAGACCACTTGCGAGACTTGCGCTGAAGACGGCCAAGACGGCGTCCCGGGCCCGAGCGCTTGCGGCGGTGTTTGCGAGCCAGGTCCAAGCGGCACCACTGGAGAGACTCCAGTTGTAGAGGCGGCGTACGGGCTCTCGGTGCGGCCCACCAATCTGACTTGTCTTGCGCCAGCAAGACCGAATCCGCCGGTCGCGGGGGCCATGGCGCTGGTGCCCGCGTTCGAAAATTTGGCCATTCCCGGTTCGCAAGGCGGCGCCACCGGGCTCGCGCACGTCCGCATTGGTCCGGCGAGAAACAAGCGGTGGTTCTACACCACACGCGGCGGCAAATTGTGGACACTGGCCAGCGAAAACGCCGCTGCAGGAACGGAGCTGATCACGATTCCGAACGTGGATCCCTTTGGACCAGGCACGAGTGGTGAGGGCGGCCTGCTCTCGATGGCGTTCGATCCGGACATCGAAACGGACGCCGCGCGCAACAAGATCTACTTTCATTACACTCTAGCCGGAAGCGACGATGTCAACATCATCGCGCGCTACACGATCACAGATGATGGCACGACCGTGAGCGTTAGCTTCGACCGCGAAGTGTTTCGCACGCCGAGCGGTGGCAACAATCACTGGGGCGGCGATCTGCGCTTTGGTCCCGATAAGTTTTTGTACGCGACTTTTGGTGACGGAGGCGAAGGTTTCGACGGAAGCAATCCGACGGCGAACTTCCCGCAAAAGCTCGGCTGGCTCCGAGGACGTATGATTCGCATCGACCCGCGTGACGTAGCGCCCTACGCGATTCCTGCGACCAACCCCTTCTGCACCACCGCAAACTGCGCGGGGGACACGCTTTGCACAGGCCTCTCTGCCGCGACACTGAGCACGCGGAGCGTAGCGTGCCCAGAATCTTTCGTGATTGGTCTGCGCAATCCGTGGCGCACGAGCTTCGATCGCACCACTGGGCAAATTTGGATTGGCGATGTTGGGACCGGAAACGAGGAGATCAACCTCGCAAGCAGCGGTAGCAACCATGGTTGGCCTTGCCGTGATGGTCCGAACACTTTTCACACGGACACGCTTTGCAGCAGCTTCGATGCAAGCACGAGCAAACAACCGATCGCAATCTACTCAAAAGGTGGTGCCAAGAGTGTGCTCGGAGGTGTTGTCTATCGAGGTGCCATTTTCAACGCGACGCTAAGTGGAACGTATTTGTTCAGCGACGTCTACGACGGTGAGATCTACGCGATCGACGCACCCTACTCCGCTGCTTCAAACATTGACGCTATGCCTACGGACACGTCCCGCATTCTGCGGCATCCCGATGTGACCCCGGCGGGCGGACCGCGGTTTAGACGCTTGGGCGTGAATGCCTCAACCGCGATCGCAGCGTACGCCGAGGACGAAAACGGGGAGGTGTACCTGCTCACATTTTCCACTGCTGCAGGGCGCGGCATTCTGAAGCTTGGCATTGCCAGTGGAAGCGGCGCCGCAGATACCTTCCCAACCCTGCTGTCGCAAAGTGGCTGCGTCGTTCCAAGCGACGTGAAAACTGCCGCCGATGGCTTGATTCCCTATGACATCAACGCGCCGTTTTGGTCGGACGGCGCGACGAAGGATCGCTGGTTCGCCCTCCCGGAAGGTACGCAAATCACGGTTGGAGCAGATGGCGATTTCGATTTCCCTGTTGGCACAGTGCTCATGAAACGCTTCGAATTCGACGGTGTCATCCATGAGACGCGATTGCTCGTGCGTCACAGCGATGGTGACTGGGGCGGCTACAGCTACGCGTGGAACAGCGAGCAGACTGACGCTTACCTCGTCGCACAAAACGGCGAGCAGCGGCAGCTCGGCGCGCGCACGTGGAGCTATCCCAGCAGGGCCAACTGCCTGACTTGCCATACGACACAAGCGGGGCGTTCGCTGGGTCTAGAAACCGCGCAACTCAACAATTCCTTCGTCTATCCAGGCGGCCTGCGTGCGAATGAGCTAGCAACCCTGGATCACGTGGGGCTATTTGCTCAATCGTTAGGTGACCCAGCAGCGCTGAGCGCCCTGCCCGATCCCTTCGGCGCCGCCTCGCTAGAAGAACGTGCCCGCGCGTATCTCCATACCAATTGTTCGCAGTGTCATCGCAATGCGGCCAGACCGGATCTCAGTTACGGGCGAACGCTCGCGCAAACACGGCTGTGCGACACACCTGCGCTTGTGGTTCCTGGGAATCATGAAGCCTCTAAGCTCTCGCAGCTCATGCATTCGACTGACCCGAACATCACCATGCCAAAGGGCGCCGGCAACGTCATCGATATGAATGGTGTAACTTTGATCGATCAGTGGATCGATTCACTCACTGTTTGCGAGTGAAACTTAGGCAGTCAGATTGGTAGCTCGCCAACCAACTTTTCTACGACACGACGAACGGTCTCTTCGTCGTAACCTTGGCGAGAGAGCCACGCTGCCGCCTTGAGCGGGTCACCTGCAAACTGCGACAAGCGCGTCGCAAGCGCGGCCTCGGCGCGTTCTTGCTCCGCTTTGGCATCAGGGGTGAAGTCTGCTGGAAGACCCCGGCGCTCCAGGTCCGCTTGTACACGAAGCGCGCCGCGTTTTTTCGCTACGCTTTTTTCAATGGTGCGTTCAGCCGTTCGCGGGTCAGAGAGCGCCGCGTTGTCGCGCCCCCAAGCGATGGCGACCTCGATTTCGCGCGCAGAGAAGCCGCGATTTTCGAGCTGACGACGCACCTCTGCTTCGCTGTGATCACCGCGCGTCTGCAGGCGCAGCACGATGTTGCGCGCGTCATCGTTCATGATCAGAAGCGGGTGACTTCAAACTCTGGTTCAGGGTTTGCTGCGGGCGCTGGTGGTCCCGAAGGTGCGCCGGGCGCTACAGGCACTTGCGCGCCTGCGGGCACGACGCGCTGCGCAGTGTTGACGGTCGCGACCGCTGCGCGAGGACCGGCGGGTTGAGCAGGCGGCGGCGATGCGACCGGTGCCGCGACTGGTGCTGCGGGCCGAGGCGCGGGTCGCGCTGGAGCTGCCTGCGCAGCTGGTGCGCCCCCCCACGTCGTATCGGAAGTAGCGCTGATACCTGACACCCGGAGTGCAAAATCGTCTGGGTTCGTCGCTTGGCGCAGCGCCTCTTCGTAGCTGATCGTGCCCTGCTCTAGCAGCTGCATGAGCGCCTGATCGAAGGTCTGCATCCCGTAAGTCACACCACCTTGCGCAATGGCGTCATGCAGCTCTTTGGTGCGATCTTTATCTTCGATCAGCTCACGAACACGCGCGGTGCTTCGTAAGATCTCGAGCGCAGCGGCTCGGCCCTTTCCGTCAGCGCGTGGCACGAGACGTTGCGACAACACGCCTTTCAAGATTGACGCGAGCTGAATGCGTACTTGCTTTTGTTGGTAGGGAGGAAACACAGAGATGATGCGATTGATCGCCTCGGTTGCATCTAGTGTGTG
>JBIKMD010000391.1:0-5184 GCA_044359465.1 Myxococcota bacterium | reverse complement strand
GCTGTTCTCTTCGCGTTGATGTTGGCTTCTGCCGCTCAAGAAAACGCGCCGATTCCCGATGATGCCCTCGTTCTTACTGTCGTGGGGACGTCGGATACGCACGGTCGATTAGCGCAGCTTCCGTTGTTCGCCAGCTATATCAAGGCGCTGCGCTCGACCCACGGCCCGGGCGGCATCGTGCTTGTTGATTCAGGCGACGCTTTTCAGGGCACACTCGAAAGCGATTCAGACGAAGGCAGCACCGTCATTGCGGCCCTCAACGCCATTGGCTACGACGCAATGGCGATTGGGAATCACGAGTTCGACTATGGACCGCAAGGTCCACAAACGACCATACGCCAGAGCGGAGGGGATCCCCGCGGCGCGCTGAAACAGCGTGCCAAAGAGGCCCAGTTCCCGCTGCTAGCTGCGAACATTGGCTGCAAGACAGACGAACGGTGTCTCGGATTTCCATCAGACACGCTGGTCACCAAGGCGCAGGACGTACGCGTCGGCATCATTGGGTTGTCGACGGACAGCACGCTGAGCACAACCATCTCCGCAAACGTGACGGACTTGAGCGTACGCCCACTCGCGCGCGTGATCACGGAGCGAGCAAAATCACTCCGAGAACGCGGCGCCACTGTGGTGATCGTGGCGGCGCACGCTGGCGGTGAGTGCAAGTCCTTTGTTTCGAAGAAAGCGCTAGCAACCTGCGATGACAAGGGGGAGATCTTCGAAGTGGCCCGCGCGCTCGAACCCGGTCTCGTAGATGCCATTGTTGCCGGACACACCCACCAGGCCATTGCACACACACTAAACGGAATCGCGATCATCCAATCGTATAGTGGCCTCAAGGCCTTCGGCCGCATCGATCTGGCGCTGGATAAGAAAACAAAGAAGGTAATCTCGGCCATTGTGCACCCGCCAGAATCGCTGAGGGAAAACGCGATCTATGAAGGCGTGACAGTGATGCCAGATGCCGCAGTCAAAGCACTGACGGAACCAGCAATGGCGCGAGCGGCCACGAAAAAGAAAGAGCTCTTGGGCCCTACCCTCGCGCGGTCTTTGGAACGACGCTTTGGGGAAGAATCACCGCTTGGAAATTTCGTCGCCTCGCAAATGCTCGCGCTCACGCCTGCAGCGGAGCTTGCGATCATGAACGGCGGCGGAATTCGCGCGGATTTCCCGCAAGGCGCTCTCACCTACGGCGCTCTGTATGCAACGCTGCCGTTCGACAACCGGTTTGCGTTGGTGAAACTTCTCGGCAAGGACGTGCGCGTGATGTTCGAGCGCAACTTGCATGCGGACAACGGAATTCTCTCCGTCGCTGGCGCGCGCATTGACGCAACTTGCGACGCAGGAAAGCTGATAGTGAGCGTGTACTTGGAGAAGCGAAACAAGGCGCTGGCAGACACAGACGTCGTCAGCATCGTCACAAACGATTTTCTTGCCACGGGTGGCGACGCAGCGTGGAAAGGTGGCGAGACGCAGATCCTAGAGGATGCGCCCCCCATCCGAGAGGCCATCGCCGCACGTCTGCGTACGCAACCCATGTCTCTTGATCCCGGCATTTGGTTTGACCGCAAAGCGCCGCGTATCAACAAAGCGGGTCCGCGCCCTCTTCGCTGTAACGATAAAGCGAGCACAATACCTGCGTCCAAGTAGAGCGATCGCCGCAATGTTTTCGTTTGCCCAGCCGTACTTGCATCCCCGCCAGCAAGCCCATCTCGTTCGGACAAGGCACTGCCGTTTCTTGGCTGTCGTCTCGCGACGAGCAGCCACCACGCAGCACCCGCATGTGCGGCTGGCAACCTGGCCGGATCCGGTTCGGGATCCGGAACCGCAACCCGATCCGGTACTGCGTTGAGGCGCACGCCGGGGGGGCGGGGGGCGCCGAACTCAGCGTCCTTGAGAGACAAGCCCCGGACACACTCTAAATAGCGTTAAGCCCAACACGGAGCGCCACGAGCAGCAACGCCGCAGCGAGCACACGCATGATCACGGCTCCGTTCAGTTTGGCGCTGAGGCGTGCCCCCATTTGCGCACCGGCAATCACGCCTAAACCAAGGCCGAGCACGCGCAGCCCCTGGCCATCGAGATCGCCACGCCACACGTGCAGCAACGTCGCAACACTTGCAGTCATGGCGAGCACCGCATGAGAGGTGGCCGTGGCGTAATGCGGTGCAAACCGCAGTGCGTACACAAAAAACGGCACATGTAATAGTCCGCCGCCGATACCAAGGAAAGTAGCAACAACTGCAATAAACGCACTCGCGACCGCACCAAGAAGATAAGCACGCGTCCCAAGGACCGGCTGGACCTGCTCGTCGGCCTTCCCGCGCCCACGGATGAAGCTGTAGATCGCAAGTGCTGCGAGTAGCGCCGCAAAAATCGGCATGAACGTCTGACGCGAAACACGCGCATTTACGAGCACGCCAAACACTACTCCCGGCAGACTGAACAGCGCAAAAACGACAGCGGGTTTGTAGAGAATGCGCTTGCTGCGGGCGTATACGACCGAGCCAGACCACGCGTTCATAGCCACCGCGGCAAGGGAGAGCGCAGTGACGGTTTGCGGTTGCGCTTCGGGATGCGTCAGCAACAAGAATGGCACGAGTAAGAAGCCGCCACCAGCGCCAACCAGCGTACCGAGCGTGCCAGCCAGCACACCCGCGCCCATGAAAAACAGCAAAGATGACAACAAGTGAATCGCTTCCGCGGCGCTGAAAGAGAATCAGTCATGCGCTCAGCGCAGTTGAACATCAACGACGAGCGCAGACAAGATGCGGTTGATTCTCGAGGTGACGTTGGGGCGCAGAGTGGCCTGTCTTCGAGCTCGAGTTCCTAGTCCTTGATGAGTGGCCGTTGCTGCGCGCGAGAATGGGTTGCTGGATCCTCCGCCCACCCAAGCTCGCGCAAAGTCACCAACGATGTAGACCTCCCTACCCACCCGTCGCTTGCTTCAGTAATTTCTCTCCTTTTTTGATCAACGCGCGTGCACGTAGACCGGAGGGATGACGAGCGTTCGGGTCGAGCTCCAAACATTGTTTCAAGGCGCTGGCAGCGCGCGGCCAGTCGAGTTGTTCCATCGACAGCTCGGCGAGCACACACCACACTTCGATGTTTTTCGGATTGAGCGCGAGCCCCTTTTCGAAGGCTGCGATTGCTTCGCCGATTTTTTTCGTCTTGCTGAGCGCTAACCCTAGCGCGTTCCAGTAGTCGCTCTTTCTCGGCACACGCGCGCAAAGCTCGCGAAACAAGGCAACACTCACTGCCGGGTCCACCAGCATCGCCTGCCATGCAAAACAGGCTAGCGTTTCGAGCTCTTGGTCTTCTGTGGAAACGGCCGAAGGTTCCGCCTTGGGCGCCGCCGCTTTTGCGTTCATGCTTTTTCCGTTCTTCGCTTCGCTCGTTGTCGCATTCATCGCTGGTCACCTCCGCCGCTGCGCGCGCTACTTCATGTTCGAGATGATTTGGCTCTCGGTCTCGCTGGCCTTCTTCAGCATGTTCGACAAAGTGCTAGCGAACTTGGTGTAACGATCTTGGTACATTTGGATGCTGATCGACATTTCCTGCGTGAGGTCGCCGAGGGTGTCCTGTCGCGCACTCCAACTTTCAATCGCGGAACCCAATTGATCCAGTGTCATTTCTCGAGCCTCGCGTCCCTCTCTGGTGACAAGTCGCGCGTCAGCCTCCGCTGCTTGCCGCGTACTCGCCGTTGTCGTTTGCCGAGACGCACGCGCGGGGCCCAGAATCTGCTCGTCTGTAGGAATAGGATGACGCGTGGCACCCGCCCCCGGCACACCGTGTATTTCGCGGTAGATTTGCGCTTGTGGACGAGCCGAACCGAATCCAGTGCTACCGCTGAGATCTTCGCTCAGCAGCACCTCCATCGCTCTGAACGAGCCCACTTTGTCCCAGCGCACGTCTCCATGCACGAGCCCTTGCGCGCGTTGATACCCGCGGTCGCCGTTCATCATCGCAATATGATCACGGTTGACGAACACGCGGTTCGTCGTCCAACTTTCGCCGCGCATACCGGGGTTATTCTGATCGTCTCGGCCTTGGGTGATGACCTGGAGGTCGCGTACGACTTCAGCCACGCGAAGTTGGACGTAGTTCATCGCTTGCTGCCGCGCGGGGTCGGGCAGCGTGTTGATGTAGGTCTCAAGGCGATTGTGTTGAAAAACAGGATCCATGACTGAATTGGCCGCGCGCCCACCCGCTCCAAGCTGGTTGTCGCGAACAAAATTGGTGCGCTCAAAGTTGTCGTGACCAGCGACGGCAGCTGCGTTGAGATAGTCCTGCATCAGCGTCTCTACTTCGCCTCGACTCGCCGAGGGGATGCGCTGATAGGCCACATCAATGTAATCGCGCCGCACCCTGTGCTCTTCGCTCGAATAAGACGGCGAATTATTCGTGCCGGATCCGCGGGCGTTGCGCACAGCAGCGAGCGCTTCGGCTTGCGTCTTTCCGTCCGCATACGGAGGAACGGCATCGACGCTGCGTCGCTCGGTGTGCCGCACGGGCTCCGTGCTGCGACGGCGCAGCTCGAGTTGCCAGTAGTCGTTGTAGTCGACCCCCACTTCCTCAAACGCTGCGGCGTCAGTTTTTCCTGCAGGACGTTCACTTTCCGCAGACCACCCGCTGAGCACACCTTTCATTCGGTTGAGCTCCGCGGTCTCGCTCGCACTCAGCGCACCACCCGCGATCTCAGGAAGCGGAATCGGCGCGTTGTCCAGCCAGCTTGGCGGGCCCTGGCCGTTCACTTCGGTCGACCATCGGGCGTATAACTCGCGCTGAGCCTGCGATACCGTCCGCGCATCACGGGCGGCCTCGGTTCGTGCTGCCGGCGGAGGCTCCGTCGTTGTCGCAGGCCTCGAGCCCGCACGTTCAGGTGCGGGCGCTGCGCGATGCTCGAACACCGGTCGATTTGGCGAGAGCTGAAAAACGACAGCGCCAGGAACAGGCAGACCATCCACGTTTGGTTCAAGCGAACCGTGATACAACGCGACCTTTTGACTTTGCGCGTAAGACTCGAAAGACACTTCCTCGCGAAAGATCTTCTGAGGGTCGGTGTCAGGAAGTCCGCAGCGGCGGTCATACTCCTTGTGCAGCGCGCTGCTCATGGCTGCTTTTTGCTCTCGCAGCTTTGAGTTGAACTCGCGAAGGTCCGCCTTTTGCGCGTTCATTTTTTTCATA
>JBIKMD010000390.1:0-5185 GCA_044359465.1 Myxococcota bacterium | reverse complement strand
AGCGCCAAATAGAGCGAGCCCGAATAGATGTTGCCAATCTTGCGTGACAAAGTGAGCGAAGGCTCGATGGTCGTCTCGAAGTAATGGCGAAAGAACGCGCTCGCTGCGAGCTGTTTTTCGTAGGCTTTTCGCTGCGCTGGATTCGTGGCCACAGTCTCGTCGGTGATGAGCGGAACCTCGCGGACGATCTCGTTGCGCAGGCGCGGATCCGTGCGCCAAGCTTCGCCGAGCACGCGCAGCGCCGCGTACTCTGCCATGCGGGGAAAGGGAACGTGGAAGAGCAAATGTGTGGCGAGCTCATCGATGCGTGAGCCCGGTTTACCGAACGCTGGGCGCGCGCGCTCCATGTATTTTTCGGCCGCGCGGCGCATGCAATCTAGATACACGTCGATGGAGTATTTGCCGTCGACCACGGCCGTGTGCATGCCGTTTGGGCGAAAGAAGTCGCGTTCGTCGCGGGTCACCGTGGCCGCGGTCTTAGCATCGAGCGCGAGCAAACGCGGATTTTCGCTGACGAGCATCGCCACGGCGCCTGCGCCTTGCGTGTATTCGCCGGCACTCAGCAGCGGGTACTTCGACACGTCCGTCGCGATGACAAGGGCATACGGTTTGGTGTGCTCTTCGGCGCGGATCATGTTGACCGCGGACTCGAGCGCGTAGGTTGCGCCAATGCAGGCGAACTGGAACTGCGGTGCGCCAACGTCTTGCATGCTGACGCCAAAGCGGCGCTCAAGCATGCCAAGGACGTAAGCCGCGATCGACTTCGATTGGTCCACAGTTGTTTCGGTGCCCACCGCAACATAACCAATCTGGCGTGGATCGATGCCGGCGTTGATGATGGCTTTGACTGCCGCGTTCGCCGCAAGTGTGGCGCTGTCTTCATGCGCATCTGGCACCGCCATATGCTCTACGCCAACGCCCTTTTTCACTTTGCCAACGAGCTGGCCCACATCTCCATCCGCAAATGCTGCGGCTCTCGCGTTCGCCCATTCACCGCTCAAATCTACGTAGAGGCGCGGAACGTGAACGGCAATCGCATCAATCCCAACCTTCTTGACGTCTGACTTTGTGCCCATGCGGGCATTTGTCACCGAACTAAGACAAGGACGCAACGCGTTATGACAGCAATGACCGTTTAGTCATTGCTTTAACGTTTAACTCATCTGATGGCGCCATTGGCGCGTGGTGCTGACAAAGACTGGGGTCAGGTCCCCTAATTTTGTCCAGAAGTTGTACACTTGCAGATGACGAGAGCAGGTCGCTGAGCGGCACAAACTCGAGCCCAAGCTTTTTTGCTTCAGCAACGAGCGGCGCAATCAACGCCGCCGTGGGTTGTCCTGGTCTATCGTGAATGACCAAAATACCGCCAGGCACAAGTCCCGGGCGCAAACGCGCTAAGGCCTGCTCGGTGGAAACGCGCAACGGTCCGCCATCACGTGCTGTGGCCGTCCAGTGCACTAGGCGTTTGCCGAGCCGCTTGGCCGCGCGCCCCACAGGAGGGCTACAAATGCCTGCAACGGCGCGTACATAGCGCCGCGATTGTGCGCTTGCCCCAAAACGCGCCAGCACCGCGTCGGCACGTGCGATCTCTTCGCTCGCAAACTGCTCGCCGCGCATGGCGAAGCGCCGCGAGTGTGAATAGGTATGATTACACAGCTCGTGTCCCTCGCGCAGTGCACGCTCGCCGATGGCCTGATTCTGTTCGAGCCGCGTGGCGATACAGAAAAAAGACGCGCGAACGCCTGAGGCCGCAAGCGCGTCGAGGAGCGCTGCACTGTCGCTCGTGGGCCCATCGTCGATAGTCAGCGCCACGCGCCGCGCAGTGATCGGCGCGCGCCAAACGGCCATCTTTTGGGGAACGGTTCTGAGCGCTGTGAGTGCGATGCTCACCACGAGCAAGGCGCCAATGAGCCAAAACCCGAGGAGCAACTGCACATCCATTGGGCTTACTTAGGCGTCTTTTTGCGAATGCTCGCACCCATCATGGTGCCGCGTTTGAGAGACGCCTGTGCCTGCTGCGCACTCGGATTGTCCTGTGCTTTGGCCGCTGCTTTTTGCCGCTTGGCTTGCTCGGCGTCTCCCAGCTCGCGCAGTTTGTGATCGAGGCCAATACGCGCGAGCTCGACGAGCTGCTGCGACAAGGCTTCAAGGCCTGATTTCCGCACGCGTGCGGCAGCAACCACCAAGTGTACGAAGAGTCCGGTATCTTCAATATAATCGTTGCGCAGGTGCTTCTGAACGTTTTGCAGCTCCGGCTCCGGAACCACGAAGCGGTCTTTATACATCTTCGCCATATCCATGATCGTGGCGACGTAGGTGTGAAGCTCTGCGGTACGTTCAGGAGAGGCGCTCATGCGCTGAGGAGTCTAGCGCTAAGCGAGGGCCGTCGCAAAGGTGCGGACGAAGACGGAGACGATTACTTGCCGATCTTGCGCGTGGTGCCTGGATCGCTGGCGGTTTCAGCAGGCGACACTGGGCAGAGCATTTCGAGCTGCAAAATGACGGCGTGCGAGCTGGACTCGACGGCGTTCACAACACCAGCAGACGTACATTGCACGTCGGCATGGTCCCAGAGGCGAGCGTCGGCTTTTTGCACGGCCTTGAAGCGATCGTTGGCTTGGGCAACGAGCGTGTCACGCGATTTGTCGAGGGTCTTTTGCTCAACCGACCAGATTTCGAAGGGTGGGAGGACTGGCGGAACGACGCCGAAACCCGCTGGGTCCTTCTCTTTGTACGGTGGGAGCGCAAAGAGGTACTCGCGCATGCCTTTGAAGCAGCTGTTGGCGCGGGTGATGCGCGCTTCCGCATCGAGGCCTTCAACGTTGGCGTAGAGGTTCACGGTGCCGCTCGAGCGCCACTTCTCGCCAACTTTCATTGGTGGAGCGTAGTGCGTGATTTGGAATCCGCAGCCGTCAGCCGAGCCGAACTTCTTGATGTCGTCAAACGCTTTCTTCACTTGCGCAGCCGAGTCGTCGAAGGTGCCAGCGTGCGCAATGACGTAGAGCGGAATCGCGCCGCGGTCTGGGGCGACTTCGAGCGACGTTTGAATGCGCAGCTCGCGAATGCCCGTAGGTTGCGATTGTGGCAGCTTGATCAGCGGTTCCACGACCACCGGGTACGGACCGTACACTGGTGGAACTTTAGGACCGCTTGGACCACCGAGGCCGCCTAGGATGCCGCCGCAGCCACTGCCAAAGATTAACAGCGAGAGAGAGGAGACGAGAGTAAGTTTCATGGCGAGGCACATTACCAATGCTTTTTCCCGTCACAACTTTTACACGAGACTAAATGTCTCAGTTTTGGTCGATAAGGGAGAACAACGATCATTCGTGCGCTACGTAGCGTACAAAGTCTCGCGTCAGGCCCCTTTTGAGTTCTCGGTTTTGATGCGAACCGTGCCCAGTCTGTTTCTAGTTTTCAGTCATGACGCAATGTGTTAGCCGGCCCGACGATGTTTTCAGCACCGGACCCACACTCGCAACCGAAACATGAAGAAGTGGGTGCCGCCGTGTCAGCCTTGAACCTGAGCAAACAACAGCAAGCGCTGCGGCGTCTCGGGCGTTACACCCTCGATGGTGTGCTCGGTGAAGGTGCCATGGGCCGCGTGTACCTCGCGACGGATCCCAAGCTCGATCGCCAAGTCGCCATCAAGGTCATGTCGCCGCACTATGCCGCTTTGCCCGGCGCTGTAGAGCGCTTTGAGCGTGAAGCGCGCGCCATTGCCAAGCTACGGCATCCGAACATCGTCGAGATCTTCGATCACGCAGAGAGCGAGCGCGAAGGCCTGTATTTGGTCATGGAACGCCTCGTTGGGCTCAATTTGCTCGAGCTCGTAGAACAACATGGCGCCGTGCCCGAAGGTGTTGCGGCCAGCCTCATGTCGGAAGTGTGCCGCGCGCTCGATCACGCGCATGGCTGGGGCGTCATTCACCGCGATCTCAAACCCGCAAACATCATTGCTGAGCTCAATGGCCGCGTCGTGCTCACCGACTTTGGGCTAGTCAAGGCGTTCGCTGCCAAAAATCCGCTGCATGCAGGCGCGTGGGAGAGCACGCGTGTCATGGGTACGCCGGGCTTCATGGCACCCGAGCAAATGCTGGGCGCGACGCTTGGGCCGACCGCAGACCTGTTTGCGATGGGTGTACTGTATTACAATCTGCTTACGGCCAACATGCCTTACACCGCGACGAGCCCGATTGAGCTCGTCAAACAGATGCAACGCATGCAGTACACGGACCCACGTGAGTACGTGCGTGAGCTGTCGCCCTTGTCTGTTCAATTGATCGCGGCCTGTTTGAATCCGCGGGCACAAGATCGGCCGCAGAGTGCGGCGGTCGTCCGCGAGCGGCTGCAGTCTGTGCTCCGTGAGTGTCAGCTCATTGATCCGCGCGACGTCATTTCGCGCTACCTTCGCGAACCCCGCCTTGAAGCCAAATCCATTCGCCAGCGCCAAGTGTCGCACCTGAAGGCGCGGTTACAATCGGACAGTCTTGCCAAGGATCCCGCTGCGCGTCGTGAGATCGTGAAGCGTATTGGTCACCTGGAGCAACGGACCCGCGCGCCTGCTCGTTTGTGCCGAGAGAAGCGGGCGACGGATCTGCGCTCGCGCAACCGCGTCCGAGTTTTGATTGGTGTTGCCGCTGGTGCAGCCATTGCTGCAGGCGCAGCGCTCGGTTTTTTGCTCGATGTCTTAAAGTAGCTCTGCTGCCAGGCGGTCCAAGAGCGGCTCCCCCGCGCGCAAAATGCTCGTGTGTGAGCCTGCCTCTGGTGGCATGATGCGGTCGCTGATGGAGAGCAAAGCCCGCGTGTGCGCTCCATCGTCGAGCGTGATCTCTCCTTGCGCGATGGCGGCCAGCACCGCAGTGCGCAGTGTTTGATAGCGCGAATCTTGGCTCAGCATGCGGCACCAGAGTCTCGCCTGCGTATCCTCAGGCAGTCGGCCTGAGGCGATGAACCGCACAATGGACAAGCGCGCGTCGTCACTAAAATCATCGAGCGACGCGATACGATCCCGGTTCTGCACCTGCTGTGCGGCGATGTTCTGTAGCTCGACTCCGGCGAGCGCCGTGTCGTGTAGATGCGCGAGCGTGTTGCTGCTCGAGCGCATTTCCCACATGGCCTCTCGGCCAATGAGCCAAAAGATGAAGTGGGTGAGCAGCGCGATGAGCTGCCCCAAGATGGGGAT
>JBIKMD010000388.1:0-5195 GCA_044359465.1 Myxococcota bacterium | reverse complement strand
CGATTGTCCGACCGCTCCAAATGCGGCGCTGACCACCGCTGGTCCTGCCCGTGCTGGCGCTGCGCCGCTCACCGCCAACCAAGGTTTCACGTGCGCAACCGTCTCTGGTTCGCCAGCCGGCGCTCCCGCGTTCGACGGTCTCGGCCTGTGTCTGCACGCCGTTGACGACGTGGCCATCTACGGCACCACCGGCATCTCTGGCGTCTCTGGTGTCTACACGCTTCCATCGGGCGCCGCCGCTGTCAGCGGATCGCAGTGCCAATTCGGCTTCTTGCTCAACAGCACCACCTGCGCGGCGGGCTGCGGCACGAACACGGACTGCGACAGTCTCACGCCAAACGAAGCAGATGACTTTGTCTGCCGCGAATTGCTCACCCAAGTTGAAGACTCGGAAGTGGCGCTCGGTCTGCGCTATTGCTCGCAAAACACCACCGTCAAAGGTGAAGGCGAGTTCTGCGATCAAGCGAGCGACTGCCGCGAGAACTTCTGCGCCGGTACCTGCGTTGCCACGCGCGTCCAACGTATTCCTGTAGACACCTGCACCACGAACGCTGGCTGCGTTGCCGGCGACATCTGTGTCAGCGGCCGCTGCTACCGCCCAACGCTCCGCGCGGGTTCGAACTGTGCTGATGACTCCGAATGCTCGGGTTCGGACCGTTGCTGGAACGGCAAATGTTACGCTCCAGAAGCACAAACTGATCGCCGCTGCCAAGACCGCTTCAGCTGCGGCGATTCGACCTTGCAATTCTGCGCTGGTCGCTGCGCTTCCCACTGCAATGAGCAATCGGACTGTGCCGCCGCTCCAGACCAAGTGTGCGCTTACGCTCCGGGTGCACCTGGCTACAATCCTGCTGGTAACCCAACCTTCGTCGACGGTTTCGTTGGCGAATCGTGGGCCCGCATTTGCTCGGATCAAACGCCTCCCTCTGCTGGCGCTGCATTCGATCACTTCTTGCCACGCGGCGGCAACTGTAACGTTGACACCGAGTGTGAATCGCAAGTTTGCGTGGACAGCCGCTGCACCGACTTCTGCGGTCGCAGCAGCATCTGCGAAGCCGGCGAAACCTGCACGCTGGTGCCACGTAGCGTCGAAGCCGACAACGCAAGCTCGATCGTCTTGTTGATGCCAGTCTGCGTCGTCCCGTAAGCTCCGACCCGCCCTCCTCCGCTCCTACCCCTACAATTGAATTCCCTTAGGCGAGTCATGATCTGACCCGTGCCGGGAAGCCTCCACCTGTGTATCAACGTATGACACGCGCCAAACAGCGCACGGCATACACGCATGCACCTCTGCGGGCTGGCGGACGAAGCACACCGTGTCTTGTCTAAAATGATCGGGTAGTGGTGGTGCGAGACTTAGCGGAAAAAGACCGAGAAACGATCGCTTGTTAAACGTCGAGGTTCGAAACGCTGAGCGCGTTCTTCTCGATGAATTCGCGGCGAGGCTCGACGGCGTCGCCCATGAGCACGGTGAAGATCTCGTTGGCTTGCACGCTGTCGTCTACGCGCACTTGCAGTAGCGTACGCACGTTCGGATCCATTGTGGTCTCCCACAATTGTTCCGGGTTCATTTCACCGAGACCTTTGTAGCGCTGAATCTGCAGTCCCTTTTTTGACAGCTCGAGCACGGCATTGGCGCCGCCTACGATGTCAGAGTGCTCTTCAATTTCGCCATCTTCTTTGATGACTTCAACGACGGCGTTGTATTCGCGCAGCTCTGTCGCTTGTTTGAGGAGCTCGTTGTAGTCGCTCATACGCAGGGCGAGCTCATCGAGCACCGTTTCGCGCTCCGACCCACTCTCGCGCGACGATACGAAGACGCGGTTGGCACCTGTCGCAGGGTCCTTCTCGACGCGCGCAACAATTGGTCCCGCTTCGGGGTGCAGTCGCAGCGTGCGTTCTTTCATCTGTTCGATCTTTTCGTTGAGCAGGGCTTCATTCGAAAGCGCGTCAACGTCGAGTTTGGCGCCGAGCACGAAGCCGTCAATCACGCGCCCGTCGAAACGTTTGTTGATGCGTTCGATCACGCGGCGATACGCAAGCGCACGGCGACAGAGATTCTTCAGCTGCACGCCGTCGACTTGTTTCTCTGGATGCGCCTTGATTCGGAGCGCACAACCATCGGTGCCCTGAGCAAGCAAGTACTCTTCGAGCGCGGTTTCGTCCTTGAGGTATTCCTCTTTTTTCGCCCGCGCGACTTTGTAGAGCGGCGGCTGCGCAATGTAGAGGTGCCCACGTTCAACGAGCTCGCGCATCTGACGATAGAAGAAGGTCAGCAGCAGCGTACGAATGTGCGAACCGTCGACGTCGGCGTCCGTCATGATGATGATCGAGTGGTAGCGCAGCTTGTCGATGCTGAACTCGTCAGCACCAATACCCGTGCCGAGCGCCGTAATCAGCGTGACGATCTCTTGTGACGAAAGCATCTTGTCGAAGCGCGCTTTCTCCACGTTCAAAATCTTGCCGCGGAGCGGTAGAATCGCCTGGAACTTGCGGTCGCGACCCTGCTTGGCCGAGCCACCTGCGGAGTCACCTTCGACGATGTACAGCTCGCACGCGCGGGGATCACTTTCCTGACAATCCGCCAACTTACCAGGCAGATTGGCGCCATCGAGCGCGCCTTTACGGCGGGTGAGCTCGCGCGCTTTACGTGCAGCTTCCCGCGCACGCGCCGCTTCAACCACTTTACCAATGACTTTCTTTGACTCGACGGGGTTCTCTTCGAAGAACGTCGTGAGCTTGTCGAAGGTCACTTGCTCGACAATGGTCTTTGCCTCGGAGCTGACGAGCTTCTCTTTGGTCTGGCTAGAGAATTTAGGGTCAGGGAGCTTCACGCTAATGACGGCGGTGAGGCCTTCACGCATGTCTTCGCCAGACAAACCAATCTTCGCTTGTTTGAGCATGCCGCTTTCTTCGGCATACTTATTCACGGCACGCGTGAGCGCCGCGCGGAAACCAGACAAGTGCGTTCCACCATCTTTGTTCGAGATGTTGTTGGTGAAACAATAGACGTTCTCTTGGTACGAATCGTTCCATTGTGCGGCGATCTCGACGGAAATCTTATCGAGCTTGCCTTCGAAATAAATCGGCTCTTTGTGGAGCGCGCTCTGATTGCGATTGAGATGCTCTACGAACGAGCGAATACCACCTTCGTATTTGAACTCGAGATGTTTGCCGTCGCGCTCGTCGTACAAATGAATCTCAACGCCGCTGTTGAGAAACGCGAGCTCGCGCAGACGCTGCGCCAAGATATCAAACGAGTACTCGTGCTTGCTGAAGATCAATTGGTCCGGTTTGAACGTGACCATGGTCCCAGTCTTTTCGCCGGAGTCACCTGTGACCTTGAGTGGATAGAGTGGATCGCCGCGTGAGTACTCTTGAATGTGCGCTTTGCCGTCACGCCAAATTTCCAAGATCAATTTTTCGCTGAGCGCGTTCACCACGCTCACGCCAAGGCCGTGCAAACCACCAGACACTTTGTAGCTGTTCTCGTCGAACTTACCGCCGGCATGCAGCACGGTCATGATGACTTCGGCCGCCGAACGACCCTCACCAGCATGAATACCAGTGGGAATGCCGCGACCGTTGTCACTCACGCTCACTGAGTTGTCCGGTTTGATCTTCACTTCGATGCGGTTGCAGTAACCCGCGAGCGATTCGTCGACGGCGTTGTCCACGACTTCGAACACCATGTGGTGAAGTCCGCTGCCGTCGTCCGTATCACCAATGTACATACCAGGACGCTTACGAACGCCCTCCAGGCCTTTGAGGACCTTGATGTTGTTTTCGTTGTAGTCTTTGGCGCCCTCAATCGCGCGCGCGCTCGAAGAAACTGCTTCCGAAATACCGTTCGACAAGATGTGCTCCGTAAAACGCAAACGCTGTGACGCTGCAACCTAAGCGACTAGGACAGCAAACTGTACGCTCGAATGCGCGGACAAAGCAAGGGAATCGGGCGTCAGAATCACGCCGGTAAGTGCCTATTTTCTCTGATGAATTTCGCCGCTTTTCACATCGAACACCAAGCCCGAAAAACTAGCCTCGGACAAGCGTGATGGAAGCTCCGTCGCAGCCACAAAAACCTGCCCTTCGTGGCCTTCCAACTGCCGAAAAAGAAACTGATTCCGTTCGCTGTCGAGCTCGCCCGTCACATCGTCAAGCAGCAACACGGGCGCCACTTTGCGCACGTCGCGTACAAGGCGCGTCTCAGCGAGCTTCATCGCCAGCGTCAACGCACGCTGCTCGCCCTGACTAGCAAAACGCCGCGCTTCGCGATCTGAGATGACCACTTTGATGTCATCGTGATGCACGCCCCAGCCCGTGAGCCTGCGTTTGACGTCCTCTTCCCGCCGCTTGAGCAAGGTCTGCAAATACGCAGCCTCCTCTTCCATTGGCACTTCCGAGGTATCTTCCAGCTTTGCGTGATGGGTGCCGCCGGTAAGCGCCACGAGCTCCTCATCGACGAGTGCAGACAAGCGGACCAACCACGCTTTTCTAGCGGCTCGCACACGGGCGCCGCACTTCGCTAGCTGCGCGTCGAACACGTCGAGCATCATCAAATCGCGCCCGAACATCCCGTCTTTGAGCAAGGCATTTCTCGTCTTGAGCGCCTTTTGGTACTGCATGACGTAACGCAGATGCTCGGCATCGAGCAGAAAAATCACGCGATCTAACCAGCGCCGACGAATCTCTGGCTCACCCTTCACCAAAAACAGGTCATCGGGTGAAAACGTGACCATCACGAGGCGCCCCACCCAATCGGCGAGTGATTTGGGCGCCTTGCCATCGACGAGATAGGCCTTGCCCTTCTGCCGCAAAGTGAGCTCGACCGCGCGCTCAACCTCATCGGCTTCCACCTCTGCTACGAGCCGCGCTGCCTCTGCACTCGTCCCAATGAGCTCCCGCGAACGCGCGCCGCGAAAAGAACGAAACCCCGCAATGAGGTAAAGCGCCTCCAGCAGATTCGTTTTTCCATGTCCATTTTGACCGAGGAGCACATTGACGCGTGGAGAGAAATTCAGCGTCACGCGGCGCAGATTGCGAAAGCCTTCTGCACGAAGACTGCGAACGAGCATTAGGCCCGAAGCTCAGGTAGCGAAGCGGTAGTCGACACGAAAACTTAGACGCGCATCGGCATGACAACGCCGAGCAAATCACGCGATTCGATGGGACGAATGAGCGCGGGCGAGAGATGA
>JBIKMD010000389.1:0-5195 GCA_044359465.1 Myxococcota bacterium | reverse complement strand
CGTCAGCGCTGCACGAATCAGGCGTTTCTGTGGCCGGCGGCAGCGATCTGAATGGTGATGGTTATCCTGACTTGGCTGTTGGGGCTGCCGGTTTGACGGGCGGTAGTGGAAAGGTCACTTTCTATGACGGTCGCACGTTTGCATCGCTAGGTTCTGTTTCTTCCGGGACTACGAGCTTCGGCGCTACTGTCGCGGGCGGAGCCAAGCTTGGATCCTGCGTGAGTGGTAGCTATTGCGACGCCTTCGTCATTGGTGATCCGAGCTCTGGTTTGGCTTACGCCGCAGCGTACCGCGGCAGTCTTGCGCTCTCCCCTCCGTTTGGAAGTGGTGAGGGCCGTTTTGGCGCGTCGCTGGTGAGCCTGGGCGATCGTGTGGTCAATGGACTCGGCGAGATTGCGGTGGGTGAGCCGCAGGCCACGAAAAACTGCGCGGGCGCCACGCTTTCAGTCACCAATGGCCGTGTGCGCTTCTATGAGCTGACCCTCGGTCCGGGCGGACCCACTGCACCGACGGAGCTCGCGACGTTGTGTTTGGACGGTGAAACCTCCGAACAACTGGGCTCTGCGTTGGCGACGACAGCTGGGCTGCAAGACGGTGACGATGTGTCTCTCGTCGTCGGTGCGAGCGGAGCGTTGGGAGGAGAGAGTGGGTCAAGCGTGATGGGCCGCGTTGCGGTCTTCAGCTATCGCGGTGCTCCGAATACGCTCAAACCGCTCGTGTCGCGAACAGGCCGCTTCAAAAATGGTGGGTTTGGCGCAACTATAGCGGGCGGTGATTTTGATAACGACGGCCGCGGTGATTTTGCAGTGGGTTCTCCCAACGCGCCTGGTGTGCCCGGCGCGGTGGGCGCAGGACGAGTTGAAGTCTTTCGCGGCAACGCCTTAGGTCTGACGCCGTTTGTTTCATCTGTTTTCACCTTCGACACGAAGACCTATTCAGCGCGCGGAGGTTCTCCGTCCTATTCACTTGCAACGAGTGGGTCGACGAACGGCGCCGTCTTCATTGATTCGACGCTGACTGCGGCGAACGTGCCCGGTCCGGTACAAATCAATGCGGTAGACTCCGCAGGTCGAACGAAACAGGCCATCGCATCGATTGTCGAGCTCAAGACACGTGATCTCGCGACGACCGGGATACCCAGCGCAAACCAGCTTCAGAGCTACGGATCGTCCATGGCCTTCGTCGGTGATTGGAACAATGACGGCTTCCCTGAGCTTGCGATTGGCGATCCGAAATTCGGTCTGAGCCCAACAGGCGTGGGCCGCGTGGTCTTCCTCGATGGTCGAACCAAAACCTACAACGCCGCATGGACCATCTCTGGCACCACGGGCAGTCAGGAATGCGGAACGGCAGTTGCGGCGATAGGTGATATCGACGGCAACGGCTTCACGGATCTCGCAGTCGGCTGTCCTGGCGCAGGTGTGGGAGGCGAGGTTCGACTGTATCGATCACTCGGCTCGAGTGGCCCAACCGGTTTCACCGGCTCGGTCATTGGACCCACAGGGTTCACGGGGCCCAGCGGTTATAGTGGCGCCAAGTTCGGTTCGTCGCTCGCCTCGCTCGGACGTTTCTTTGATCTGCCCCCTGCGCATCAGACGCTGGCTGTTGGCGCGCCGTCGTTCGGTACGGGTGGCCGCGTAGAGTTCGTCAACTACCAATGGAGCAACGGGCTCGTGCAAGCGTCGAAGCGTCCGTTCAGAAATGGACAGGGTGCCGGGAGCAACAATGCCAAGTTTGGACAAACCATTCTTGGCCGCGATCTCGACGCTGACGGCGTCCGTGAGATCATCATGGGTGCGCCAGAGAGTACGAACGGTGAGGCGACCAATGGCGGTCGCGTCATCATTGGACGCGGCGCAACCGCACCAGACGAAGTGAGCCTAGTGACCGTTAGCGACATCACAAGCAGCATTACCGATGCGGGTTTTGGAGCGTCCATCGCTTCCATCCCCGATGTGAACGGAGATGGCTACGACGACCTTGCCCTGGGTGGGCCGCGTCTCACTGCGGACGGCGTGGCAAACACCGGCGTAGTTTGGATTGTCAGCAGCCTAGATGGCACGTTGTTTGGAACACTGCAGTCTCCTGGTTCGGCCAGTCAATTTGGCACGTCGGTGACGAACATTGGTGACATCGATCGAGACGGCTATCCCGATCTGGCCGTCGGTGCGCCCGCGTATACGCGAGACGATGGCCAAGTGAATGCAGGTGCGGTGCTCGTCTATTCGACCTACGATTTTCAGCCGTTTGTCTTTTTCACCGGCGATCAAACAGGCGCGTTCCTTGGCTATCGCATCGTGGGCGGTTTTGACTTGGGCATGCCTGTGGCGAGCGGCTCAGCTACCAGCAAAGATGGTCGTCCCGACTTCGTCACCTCGTTGCCCCAGGTGAGTGGCGGTACCGCGTCGCTCGGACGAGTGCGCATCTTCGCAACGGAGACACCATGATGAAAACGTTGGTTCTTGCGTTCATGTTCGTTCCGGTCGTCGCCTTTGCGGACGAGTTCTGTGACGATCTCGTTGGTCCTACTCAGAAGGCGGCAGGCTTCGTCATCGCACCGCTCGATTGCAGTGGCGCAGACAACAAGACCTGCGGCGACGTGCAGCAGCGTCTTGTCGCCTGTCTGAGCAAGGGCGGCGCCAAAGTAGTCACGCCGCAAGCCATTGAAGCCGCCGTCGGCGAAAGCGCACTAAAGGACGCCAGCGGAAAGGAAGCGAGCTTACGCGACATCGCCTTGTCGTTCGGCACGAAGAAGCTCGTTGCAGCAACGGTGAAGAATAAAACGGCGCTCGTGCGACTGCTGAACGCTGAGACCGGCGAGGTCCTCAGCGCTGCGCGTTTGTCGCTGGAAGTGGCAGGCGCACCGGTCGCCATTGCGCCAACCACCTTGAACGGAAGCTTACGTAAGCTTGCTGAACGCCTTGCGATTGCCTTCAAAGCGCTGCCGGGCTCCGGCAAAAAGCGCATCGCCGTACTACCCTTCAAAGAGAACGGCGACACCAGCAGCAAGAATGCGATTGGCACGCTCGTGGCCGCCGAATTGGTGACGCGATTTCGCCGTGACTTCGATTTCACAGTGGTGGAGCGATCTCGTCTAGACGCTGTGCTCAAAGAAATGGAGCTCGCGCAGCTCGGACTTATCGACGAGAAGAATGCGCCGCAGCTCGGACAGCTCGTGGAGGCGGACGTCATTGTGCTTGGCCAGGCCCTCGACGCGGGTCCCGCTGTCAAAATCTACGCGCAAGTGATCGACGTGACGAGTGGCGTTACGTTGCTTGCAGACACCACGGAGATGCCGGCGGCAGGCCTTGTTGCTTTGTCTAGTGATGCAGTGGTGCTGCGTACCAAAAGCGGCGCGTTGTTTCGTTCACTTCTCATTCCTGGATGGGGTCAAATCTACAACCAGCAGCCAGTGAAGGGCTACGCGTTCATTGGTGTGGCGATCGCGCTCGGCGGCTCTGCTGCGTTGATGCAGGGTCTCAGCGCGATGGCGGCGAACGACTACAAGCGCGCCACTAGTAACTTCGATGCGGCTGCTCAGCGCGCTGAGAACTTTGGCATCGCGGCGGTTGCTCTCGTTTCTACGCTAGGCGCGTTTTGGATCTACAACGTCATCGATGCCTACGTGAGTGGCAAGACCTTCGATTCAGCCGTCGCCTCGGGAAGTTCGTCCGCGGCTTTTTGAGCTGGTACGCTCATGGGCGATGAAGATTCTGTTCTTGGTGCTCGTCCTGCTCGTTGCTTGCCAGCGCAAACTGCCCGCGCTCGAGTCGCCTACGGTCAACGTGGAGATTCCTCCTCCTCCGCGCGCTGTTCGCGTCATCACACCTGGGGCGACCACAGCGGCGACTAGCTACACGGTTCAGATCGCAGAAGACGTCTGTGCTGATGGTTTGTGCGTCTATCAAACCAAAAACGACGCCGAGCCGATGGCGGAGTGGCGTGATTGTGTGGACGCCACTTGCGTGAGCGGTGCGCAGTTTACGTTCGCGCTGGTGACGGTGCCCAGTGGGCCGCTCGTCAATCGCCTTCATGTCCGCACGCGGACCGCGGGCGGCCTCGTGTCTACCGACGATTTCGTGGAGATCACGACGAAGATCGATGAACCGCCGGTGCCCACTCAGATTCGTTTGAGCGCGGCGGATCGTTCGGTGTTCATCAATTGGAAATCGACGTTCACTGACGTCACCGGTTTCTACGTCTACTATGGCAGCGAACCCGCTACGAACGGTGATTTCTCTAAACTGAACGCGACGTTCGCCGCCGAAGGTCCGTCTCCAGTCTTTGTTCCCATGCCGCCCTCTGTCGAAACGGCAGGCGAGCTGTCGTTCGCTTTGACCGGGGTGCCAAATGGGACTCCGGTTTATGTGGGGATCACGGCTGTGGATGCGACGACGCGCCAGGGCGCGAAGGTGTTTCCGTCCGACGCGCGTAAGCAGTTCGCGACGCCCGGTGAGTTCGCAATGCGCTTTGTGAACGAAGTGGTGTCGCCAGTGGGTCGCAAGGCCCGGGCTGTTGCGGTGCAAGGAGACCTCGTCGCTTTGGTCTCGTCTGAGACTGGCAAAACCGTCGTCGAGTTGCATGATCTGGCGTCGCTCACGAGCGAGGGCGCGACCCTGCTTGGCTCGCTCACTTTGAACGACACTGTGAACGCGCAGTGCACTGAGAAGAAGCAGGTCATTTTCTTCGACCGCTATCTCTTGGTCAGCAGCGGCACGGGCAACGTGTTTGCGATTGATGTGGTCAATCCACGTCAGCCGGTGATTGCCTTTTCCGACGTGAGCAAAGACGGAAGCGATGTGTACCAAGCTTCCAAGCTGAGCGGGTGCGCCGGTTCGGTGCAGCTCGCGTGGCCATGGTTGATTGTGGCAAGTGGAACGAACGCTAGCGATGGCAAGATTCTATACCGCAAGTTGACGCTGATGCCCGCTGGCAAACTGTCCGTTGGCACCGAGACTTGTCAGGCGTTGAGTGATTGCGACTCAGCAGGGCCGGGCAGTTCTTCTCGTGTCGTAACGCTTGCGCACAGTGGTTCGCTGCCTGGTCGTTTCTTCATGAGCAACCAAACCGGAATCTATGAGTGCAACGTCGACCTGAGCGACGGCACGACGACATGTCCGGCGCAGGGGCCGCCTTCCTTCTTTCCAACGAATGGGTTCGTCGAAGATCCGGACCCGTTCACCATGCGCTTCGAG
>JBIKMD010000386.1:0-5220 GCA_044359465.1 Myxococcota bacterium | reverse complement strand
CGGGAGAGGATTGCGGCTTCGGCGTTGTTCTTTCGCCAGCAATACTTCGTGAATGGCAGCGTCATCCACTGCTCGCTCTCGTCCACCCTTTCACCCAGGTAGTCGCGCAGAATTTCGAATAAAAACGCTTCGCCAAGCTGATCGTGTGACCACCGTGTGCCGCTGGCCTCCACGAGCCACGGTCCCTTTGGTTCTCTGCTAAGGAGCGACCGATACGCTTTCCAAAAGCGTCGCCAACGCGATAAGTCTTTCACCCCATTTGGCACGGCTTGTTTCTCGAATTTGTATTTCTCGAGCAGTCGCCTCTCGGCAGGCAAGGGCGAGCCTTCTTCGCAAAAAAAGCCTCCTGCTGAGCCAGCTCTAAATCGCAACGACTCACCGGAACGCGAAAGCCTCCAGGCGTAAAAGTTGTTTGCGCTTTGCAGCGCAAAGAAGAACGATTCGCTCCCTGAGATCGCTGCGTTCAACACGCCTAGCCGCTCGCGCTTGCCACGTTCTAGAACCGCACTGACCGTCTTTGGATGGATTCCGAAAAGTACGGTGTTTGAGTTCCATGTCCCAGCACATGGTTTTTCACTCGAAAACGCTGCTTCAGCAGCGACTTCACCGCAGGGCGAGAGTCCCGGCATGCCCAGGGCTTCGAAGAGTTCTGGCACGCGGTCCAGGTGGTCGCCACGCAAGAGGACACCGGATGTTTTCCAGCCCATCACGAGTCGATAGCCGAAGTGACGGGTTGTCAGTCAACCAGCCATCGCAAAGACGAGCGGTGCTCAGCCCGCAACACGGTTGGACGCCACGAGTCGTGCACGAGCGCGCCAGTCGCGTTCGTCTGCAGTTCAGGCGCCTTTAGCACTCTCGTCAGCGCACGACGCTCACTCGGTGTCGTCGTCGATCATGCGCCACTCTTTCATCTTTCGCGCGAGCGACTGACGCGACATGCCGAGCGCTTTTGCAGTATTGATGCGGTGTTGTCCGTGGGCCTCGAGCGCACGCACCACCCATTGACGCTCAAAGGTCTCCATCGCTTTGGCGATGTCGAAGTTCTCCAAAGACAAGGCGCCAAGCACGTCTGGCGCTTGAATGCGCCCGTCTTTGGCATTCGCTCGCGCACGCTCGATCAGTGTTTGCAGCGCGGCAAAGTTGCTGGCTTCACGCGACGCGAGCGCCACTAGTGCGTCATCGGTCAACACGGCTTCGCCCGCGTAGAACTGCGCCATGACTGGAACGTCATCGGCCCGTTCACCGAGCGTAGGCACCATCACCACAGGCCACTCGTTCGACCAGCCGCTCGCAGGTGACCCTGTGCTGACAATGACAACTCGCGTGGCCGGTGCTTTGGCGAGTAGCTCCATCACACGCGCACGCTGCGTGGGATCACAACGCTCGAAGCCCAAGATGCAGCACGTGCCACTTCCTGCGATCGCCTCGAAACTATCGCGTAGCTGCAGCGCATCCGGTGTCAGCGCAACAAAGGCGTAGCTCGAGCGCGAGGACCCTTCATGTAGCGCTCGGGCAAAGTCTTCGCGTCCGCTCCCCGCCTTTCCCGTGATCCACAGCGGCGTATTGCGGTCGCGCTCACTCTCGTAGATGCCACGCAAACGCTGCGCGTGCGCCGACGTTCCGAGCAAGACGGCACGCCTGACGATCTCACCCGGCGCTCGCGAACGAGACGCCTCGAGCGCATGCGCCATGTCCACGAGGACACCTGCAATCAGCCCGAGCGCAGCAAGCAGATCGCGGTTCTCGGCCGCGGCAACACCCCTCACCACGAGCAACAGCCGCCGCTCGTGCGACACGCCAAAGATCCATTCGCCGGTGGCGCTGCGGCTCACCATGGCGCCGCGTTGTTCGAACAGCCGTGCGTAGGTCGCAAAGTCTTCAGATCCGGCTGCGCTGCCAGCAGGATGTTTGGCTCTGGTGATCGGACGGTCTGCCACTTCAACCACACGCGCGGATTCAGCAGCGAGCGACGAGCAGGCGATTTCACACACGCGGATCATCACCCCACCCGCGCTGGGAGCCCCGGAGAGCTGCTCATGCAGCGCAACGACGAAGCGTTTGATCTGCGCCTCAATGCCTTTTCCTGGAAGCTCGCTCGCAGCAAAGAAGTCATCGGTTGCAAGACCGAATCGGCGCACGGACACCGCCGTGTCTGGGCGAACGCCAATGTGCACGGTGAATAACGACATGCCACAGCTGATGTCTTGGCCCGTCGTCAACTGACGCGACGAGCCGGGCTCGAGCTTAGCTCCGCCCATGAAGGTACCGTTGCGACTGCCAGCATCACGCAAAAACCAAGCGCCGTTTTCCCACGCTAGGTCGAAGTGATGTTTGGATAACAAAGTGTCTTCGATGACGAGGTCGCAGGGACTTTGACGACCCACGCTCACACGCTGCTGCTCGACCATGACGCCATACTGGCGGCCGTCAGGCGGTGTGACGAAGACGTACAGAGGTTGCATGCGCGCAGTCTAGCGCATGAACAGAGGAGTGCTACTTCAGAAGGGGCTTGAGCGTGGACGCGAGCTCGGCTGGCGTTGGAGCAATCGCAATGCCTGCGGCGCGCAGGGCCTTGTGTTTCTCTTCCGCCGTGCCTTTTCCGCCAGAGATGATCGCACCAGCGTGGCCCATGCGTTTGCCAGGAGGCGCAGTCGCACCAGCGATGAAGCCAACGACTGGCTTCTTCATGTTCACCTTGATCCACTCGGCCGCTTTTTCTTCGGCGTTGCCGCCGATTTCGCCGATCATGATCACCGCATCCGTGTCTTTGTCTGCATTGAACAGCGTAAGCACATCGATGAAGTCTGTGCCGTTGACGGGATCGCCGCCAATGCCCACGCAGCTCGATTGACCAAGACCAAGCGCAGTCAATTGACCAACGGCTTCGTAGGTCAGCGTGCCTGAGCGCGAAACGACGCCAATGCGGCCTTCCTTATGAATGTGACCAGGCATGATGCCGATCTTGCACTGACCTGGCGTGATGACGCCTGGGCAGTTTGGTCCGATGAGGCGTGACTTGCGCCCTTGGAGGAAGCGCTTGACGATCACCATGTCGGCAACTGGAATGCCTTCAGTAATGCAGATGATCAGGTCCACGCCGGCCTCGGCTGCTTCGATGATCGAATCGGCAGCAAAGGGAGGCGGCACGAAGATCACGCTGGCGTTGGCGCCTTCTTTTTTCACTGCATCTTCGACGCTGTCGAAGACTGGCACTTTATCCAGAAACTTTTGGCCACCTTTGCCTGGCGTGACGCCGCCGACGACTTTGGTGCCGTACTCGAGCATTTGCGTAGCGTGGAACGAGCCCGCGCTACCCGTGATGCCTTGAACAATGAGACGCGTGTCTTTATTGACTAAAATACTCATTTTACCGCTCCAACCACTTTCTTCGCGCCGTCGAGCATGTCGTTCGCGGTCTGCACCGCGATACCGCTCTCAGCGAGCATCTTCTTACCGAGCTCGACGTTCGTGCCTTCCATGCGCACGACCAATGGAACCTTGAGACCCACTTCTTTGGCCGCGGAAATCACGCCTTGCGCAATCACGTCGCACTTCATGATGCCGCCGAAGATGTTGACGAAGATCGCCTTCACGTTCGGGTCGCTCAAGATGATCTTGAATGCTGCGGTCACCTTCTCGGTCGTGGCGCCGCCGCCCACGTCGAGGAAGTTCGCTGGTGCGCCACCGGCGTATTTGATGATGTCCATGGTCGCCATGGCAAGGCCGGCGCCGTTGACCAAACAGCCGATGTTGCCATCGAGCGTGATGAACGAGAGATCGAACTTCTTGGCTTCGATCTCTTTGGCGTCTTCTTCGTCGAGGTCGCGGTACTGCACGATGTCGGCGTGACGGAAAAGCGCGTTCTCGTCGAAGTCCATCTTGCCGTCGAGGCACACGATGTTGCCGCCTTCGGTGACGATGAGCGGATTCACTTCGAGCAAGGCCGCGTCGGTGTCGACGAAGCACTTATAGAGGTTCTGCAGCACTTTGATGGCTTCGTTCTGCGTCTTACCGGTGAGGCCAAGCCCCACAGCGAGCTTGCGCGCGTGGTGCGAGCGCAATCCCAGGAGCGGATCGACCGCTACGCGGAAGATCTTCTCTGGGTGTTTCTCGGCAACTTCTTCGATGTCCATGCCGCCTTCTTGCGACGCCATCAAAGTGACGCGAGAGGTCTCACGGTCGAGCGTGATCGCGACGTAAAGCTCGCGCGCAATCTTGCTGCCTTCTTCAATGTAGACCTTACGAACGAGCTGACCTTCAGGACCCGTTTGTTTGGTCTTCAGCATCATGCCGAGAATGTCTTTGGCGCGGTCACGTGCTTCATCGAGCGTTTTGGCGAGCTTGACGCCGCCGCCTTTGCCGCGGCCGCCGGCGTGAATTTGCGCTTTGACCACCACCGGCAAGGTGCCGAGATTCTTGGCGATGTCATAAGCTTCATCTGGGGTCTTAGCGAGCTTGCCCATTGGAACAGGCAAGCCAAATTTGCGAAAGACTTCTTTCGCCTGGTATTCGTGGATCTTCATTTACGCCTTCTTCTTCACTTTGAGGGTGAACACAGTACCGCCCGAGCTCTTCAGGCTGGTGGTCAGTACATCGCCGGAGATTGTGTAATCACTGGTCTGGTTTGGCACGCATACTTCTTGGCCAACCAGTGAGGCGCACTGGGCGCCGTCTTTGGTGCTGGTTGCGAGCGCTGTGCCCGCGTTATCCGAGCCCGACACGCTGGTGATGGTCACGGTGATTTGTTTGTCGGTCGAGGTGTAGGTCCCTGCCGCGGTGACCGATGCAATCTTCTGATTGCTACCGTCTTTGAGGGTGATCGCAGCGCTGATGTTCGTGGCGGTGAACGTCACGTCGGCATCGGCACCTTTGATGAGCGGGTCAGACACCGTCAAATTGGTACCGGTCCACGTTCCAACGAACGGGCTACCGCCGCAGGCGACGAAAGATAAGGAAAGCGCAAGGCCCAGCAACAAACGCATGTTTCACACCTCTTATGATTGTTGGCCGCGGCACCCTAGGAGTGAGGCCGCCAAGAAGCAAGGCTTGCGCCCTGTCGCTCGTGAGAAGCTCGCGCAGACCTTCGCTTCGGCGTAACGACACCTTTATGATCACTCCGGTCTTCCGAGACGACCTGGACTTCGCCGCAGCCAACCCTTTTGCGCCGGGTACGAGCCCTTTCCGCATGAAGGGCCGCGTGTTCCAAGATGCCGTAGGCCA
>JBIKMD010000387.1:0-5220 GCA_044359465.1 Myxococcota bacterium | reverse complement strand
GTCTGAAGTCCACCTGCTCATTGACGAACCTTAGCGTCTTCAGCCACTCACAAGCACGATCTTCGCGATTTCTGGCGGACTACCCACTCTAAAGGGAGGTCCTACGAATCCGCAGCCACGACTCACGTAGAGGTGACTATCGCCAGTGGTACTGAGGCCACGCGAGTGTTTACCCCAGATGGCATAAGCGCCGAGTGTTGCAGGAAACATCTGGCCGCCATGCGTGTGACCGGAGATCTGCAGGCCGATGTGGCGCGCTACCGCATCATCGAAGCTGCCTGGTTGGTGGGCAAGCAGGACAGTGGGCTCGTCTTGGACGCGTACTCCAGTCATGGCTTTTTCCAGGTCGTACCCACCCTCGCCGAAACGTGCGGCACTCAAGTCGTCCACGCCAATGATCCGCAGGCCATCTACGCTGATGTTGCGGTTGCGCAGCACGTTGAAACCAAGCGCACTAACCATGTCGCACCATTCATCAGCGCCCGAGTAATAGTCGTGGTTACCCGTGATGAAACACACGCCGTTTCGCGCCTGAAGCGCGGCCAATTCGCGCACGAACCCAGACAGCCGTTCGACCCGTCCGTCTACGAGGTCGCCCGTAATCACCGTCAGGTCAGGCTTGAGCGCATTGGTTTTGGCGACCAGCGTTTTCAAAAACGCAGACTGAATCACCGGGCCAACGTGTACGTCGGTGAGCTGCGCAATGGTGAAACCTTCAAGTGACTTTGGAAGCCCGCGCAAACGGACCACAGTCTCGGTCACCTCGGGTCCCATGAAGGCGCTGTAGGTCCCGTAGGTACTGATGCCTGCCGCAGCGATGACCGGTGCCGTCACTGTTTGTAAGAGGGCTCGGCGTTCCGGCGAGGGGAGTGTGTTCCGCTTCCAGCGATTTTTTGCCCGTTCATAACCGTGCAGCACGAGCGTCACGAGCAATAGGTAGAGAAGAAACCCGCTCCAAATCGTGGCCGTGGTTGCAAGCGCGCGCGACACATCCACCGAAAGCAAGCCAACCAAAAAACGTGACGCAAAACCCAGGAGAAACGCCGCCGCTGCAGCGCCTGCAATGGCACGACGCCAGCGCTGATTTTGGGTGACCGGCGCAACCAAGCGGCGGAACAAATAGAAGTGGGCGTAGATGATCAACAACAGCGTGGGGGCGCTGAACAAAACCATGCGCCATTTCATCGAAAGCATACGGAATTCGAGTATCCTTTTTTTGTGAGAGTAGCACCATGCCTGCGCATGCTGATTGGCTGTTTAGGCCTAGTAGCCTGTGCGCAACCAACGCAAAATCAAGAACCTCCAGTTCCTCCGGCCCAGGTCCTACCGACGACGACGGTCGCCGGTAGCGTAACAGGGTTGCTCGGAAAAAGTCTGTTTCTCACGCTCAACGCGTCGAAAGTCGTCGAAGACCTGGACCTGCCGCCCGGTGCAACGAGCTTCACTTTTACAGGCAAGGTGCTCGTTGGAGGGCAATACCAGGTCTTCGTCAGCGACCAACCCATAGAACCACGTCAGGAGTGTGAAGTGTTCATGGGCATGGGCATAGCCCCAGAGACGGGCGTCAGCGACATTAGCGTTGTGTGCACTACTCGCACCGCCAAATTGAGTGGGAGCGTGCAGGGCCTCACCGCGGAGGGTTTGGTGCTGCGCAATGTGAGCGGCGGGGTGACGTCTGAGTTGAGCGTGGCGAGCAATGCCACTCGTTTCAGCTTCAGCGAGTATCCAGATGAAACCCCGTTCGCCATCAGCATCGCATCACAACCCGAGGGTTTGTACTGTGAGCTCAGCAACGCCACTGGCACCATGAATGTTGAGACTATTCTGCAAGGCGTACAGGTGAAGTGTGAGCCCACCTTTACCATATCGGGGTCTATTTTTGGCGGATCTGGACCCGTTTCGCTCGCCTTGACCAGCAGCCTTGGAGACGAGCAGACGCAAGGAACTGACACCTTCACTTTCTCCACCCGCCTGCCTGAGGGCGCTGCTTTCAATGTCAGCGTCACCACCCAACCCCTAGATCGCCGCTGTAATGTGTTGTTGCCGGAGCTCGGGAGCGTGATGGGGGCTACGAACCTCACGTCTGTATCCGTCGTTTGTGTGGCGAGCGTTGTGCCCGCCTTGGACGCATTCACCCGTTTTGGTGCCTGGGCGAGGAATGCCACGGAAGCCTGTGATGCGGGTACACCAGAGACCCACCGCAGTGCCTGCTTTCATGCTGGCGAAAAGCGCCGCGTCACCATTCCTCACCTGAGCTCGTGCACGGATGTGAGCGCTACAGATGCATTGAGCGCGTTCGAATGGACATGCCGTGCCAACACCGATTCTATTGAGATCACCAGCGTCATGCTCCGGCCAGGAAAAAAACTGTCTGATCTCATCGATTTTGCGCAAAGCGCGTGGCGAAAAAATTCGGTCATAGTCACCGTGGGTGCATTCAAGATCGAGAGCAATGATTCAGCCGATTGGTGGTCGAATCCCGTGGTTGTTTTGGAGGACGGCGCTGCGGTTGAGACTGCTGGAACTGTTTACGTGATCCGAGGCACCAGCGCGGCCGCCGAGAATGTCGCGAGAAGCCTTTCGGTTTCGCTTGATTCAGCGATTGTCGTGGTGGCGCCAAATGTGACGCTCACGCCACCTGCGGGAACCATAGTGGATTGGCAAGGCTCGTTTGGTTGGTTCGAGGGAACCCTGTCGCCACAACCAGGCGCGACGGCTTTTGCGCTCTCTGACCTCACGGGAAACAACCGTTTCAACACACTCCGCGGTGTGCGCGTGTTTGGCGGCGCTGTTGGTATCAGCATGAGCGGAACGCCGTTCGCAAACATGGTGACTGACACCCAGCTCTCGGCGCAGACGAGCTTCGCCGCGTCACTCATTGGCCGCGAGCATCTGCTCCGAGACATTGCTGTGAACAACGGCGCGGGCCTTTCGCTTTCGGGCTCCGGGCATGTGCTCATTGATTCGCAGATGACCAGCACGAGCGGCGACGCCCTCACACTGAGCGGCGCTGATCTCTTCGTTGGCAATGTTACGCTCGCACACATCGACGGGGCAGGTGTGGCTGCGCAATCCCTCGCGGGCGCGTCCTTCTTGAACCTGGCCTTGGTCAACGTACGCCCAGTGGGCCTGTCGCTCGACGACTCGGACGATAACGACTTCAACGGTCTTGGCATCTATGGCTCAGACGCATTGATGGACTTCCACGGCACAAGTGATCGCGCGCGCTTCATTGGGCGCATCGCCCTCGGTGCTGTGTCTGGTCCCACGGGGGTGCTAGGTTTGAGCGGCGTGAGTGGCAGCGTCATCAGCGAGCAAGGTGTGGTGACAACGAATCCATTGTTGGTAGCGTCTGGACTGGATGCGTCCGCCGCGTTTGTTGGTGCCGTCACTTTGGATACTCGCAACACCTCGGTGCGAAACATGTTTGGCATTGCTACGACGAACGTGGCGGGTTTCGATTGGTTCAACTTCGAGAACACCCGGCGCGCGTGGGGCAAACCAAAGGGGATGTTCGAGATAAACGCACCCTCACTCGCCGGCCCCGCCGGAACGCTCGCGCAGTTCTGGGATTATTCACTGAGTAGCGCAGCGAGTGGCGGACTCCGCGGAGGCAATGTGAAGCCCAACTTGCTTGCGGCGTCTGTGCAAACCGCAACACATCGCTATACAGGCGGTGGCAATTGCGCGCTCGCTTACCCAGGCTCCGTGCTCGCTGACGGACGCTGCACAACGACTTACGTGCGTAATGCGGTCGAGATTCTACAAGACGGTGAAGGCAACGAGAACGGTCTATGCGAAGCAGGCGAGCGCTGCATTCACACGCCAAACCTTGGCCGCGCGCAGGGCAAAGGAAAAACGACGGAAGCCGAGCCATTCGCCTTTGACGGTGTGACCGGCGTGCGCCTCGTGAGCTCGGCGTCGTTCTAAGCTCGGGCCGAAGGGCTTTCTTACGCCGTCGTTGTTGACCTCGAAGCCCTGGCCGCTACGGGTAGTCTATCTCCATCCCCGCTATCGAAGCTGCAAACGTTTCTGGCGCTCAAAACTCTGATAGAAAGCTAGCAATCGCGGCGCGCTTGTTTTCGCGCTGCGCAATACACTGATCAACGCCTTCAAGCTGCGCGGCAAGGGCACGCGGACCTCCGCTGAATTTCTCAGCGCGCGGTCCAAAAAAAACCGCCGCATCTTGTCGATGCGTAGAGTCGCAAAAGAATCGCACCGCAGACAGCGACTGTGACTTTTCGTCATCGCGCAGTTTGTCAGCCATCGCGTCAAAGTGTTGCTTAAAGAACGCCCACGCTTGTTCTCGCGTGGCAGGCTCCTCCATGCCTGCAGTATAGAGACGCTCTGCCTCACGGACATCGAACGTATTCTCGGCCGCTAAGCGTTGGGCAGCCGCGACGAGCTTGGGATCAATGAATGCCGCCAGCGCATTCAGCAGCCGGCGCTTGTCTTCTCGATCTGGTGTGCGCCTCGCTTCCGCCAGGATGGCGTCGAACAACACCTGGTCACCGAAATGCGCTGCCACTTCAAGAACAGCCGGCACAACGTCGTGGCCGACTGCTCGGCGGTCACTGAGCCAAGCTTTCGCGAGCATTAGCGCCTCTTTGCGGAAGCGTTCTTCACCGCCCCGCACGGCCATCATCGCGAGCGCTTTGGGACGCAGCTCGTGATCGTCGTTCGATTCACCTAAGCGTTCACGCCAAGAAAGCCGCTTTGCTTCGGCGCCATAGACCTTGCGGACGAGCCGTTGATAGCGAGGCTTCAACGCATCGGAGAGCTGGTGCGGGTCAATCGCATCCAGCTGCTCGCGTGCGGCGCTAGCTACGGCGAAATCGGCGTCCGTGCTCAGTTTTGCGGCCAGCTTAAAAGCGTCTAGCAAGGCAAAATGACGCGTCTTCGCGAGCGCGTTTGCGTCATGCATGAGACCGAGGCGCTCACTCGCCGTTAGTTTTGCGGCTGCGAGTTGAGTGTGACTTTCTCTGAGCGCGTTCGAATAAGCCACACGGTAGTAACCCGCGTTGTTGGCGTTGCCTGAGACCCACTGCGGACACCCAGCACTTGCATCCAATGCCAACTCCGCACGCGCGGTCTTGATCAGCTCGCACCGTTCTCGCGTGACGGCGGCGCGGCCGTAGCGAATACACATGGGGATCTCCCAGAGTGTAGTTCCTGTTTGCGTAGGTGAGCCCACTTGCCAGAGTCGTTCTTGCTCCACGA
>JBIKMD010000999.1:0-2772 GCA_044359465.1 Myxococcota bacterium | reverse complement strand
TACGGGGCGCATGTTGGCAAGCGCCGCGGCAAATGCCTCATCCTCGCCGACGCCCCAGGCTTGCAACTGGTGCGCACGGATGAACTGCGGCGCGCCTTCGTGCTCGAAGCACAAAAACAGTCGCACAAAGCCAGCGAAACGGCGCGTGACACAGTCGTTCTCCAAGTGAATGCCCTGTGCGGCACCGCGCAGTCTCACACGGAGCGCGCTGCGCGCTTGGTCCCACCCCGACACGGCTGGTTTACGCAGTACACCCTTCAAAATCTCGAGAAACTCACGCGTTGCCGACTCTAGAAGCAAGGGAATGAACCCGCCTGCCCCGGCGTAACAGGTGCTAAAATCAGCGACCACGCGATTGCCGTTCATGTGCAGCACGAATTGCCCGTCAGACGCCGTGCCTTCGAAGCCGGTCAGCTCGGCATCAGCTACGAGGATCTTCTGCACGAGCGCAAAATACTCCTCGCGCGAGAGTCGCTTGATGTGTGTGCCACGCCACGCGACGAACACAGCCACGGCGATGAGCGCGAAGAACGCCAGACTCTCCATGGCGCACTGACCTGCCGCAACGTGCGCAAGTTGTCACCGCGAGCTGCAGGCTGGGCGGCACAAGCTTACGGCAAATGTCGACCGAATTAGGGCAGACATAGTCTCCTAGTTCTCAATCGTGACGCTGCCTTGGAAAATTTGTGGGCCATTTCCCCGCAATTCGCGCGGCCACCCGAATCGCCCGCTCTCATCGGGAGCGTGGGCGCGCCGGCACCGTCTCCCCACTCGCAACTCAGCGAATCGCGCGAAGGGCCCGAGGCGGTACGAGCATCGTGAGCAGGCCCCGAAACGGCGGCCGCAGACGCGGAAGTTGCAACCCCACGAGCGACCCTTTCTTCATCTCGATCGCCAGCGTGCTATCACCACTGAGCACATACGACGCGAGCGTGGAAATATGTGGCTCGTGGCCAAAACACAGCGTCGGCACCGTCACATCACGCGCCGCCAGATATTCGAGCACCGCCTGCGGATCCGCTTCCGGCACCAAGTCGTCCGTGATTTCCAACGAGAGCTTCTTGGAAAAGCTTCCCATGATGATGTCTGCAGTCTGCCGCGCACGCGTATAAGGGCTCGAGAGCACGAGCCCAATGTCTAGCTCGAGCGCCGGGAAACCTTTGGCTTGTTCGTTGAGCTTGTCTTTGCCCTCACGCGTCAGCTTACGTTCGGAGTCGCTCCTCATGGCGCTGGGGTCAAAGTCCTCAGCGATACCATGGCGCATGAGATACAACTCGAACGGCATCTTACGGCCCCTTCTTCACCAGCTTTTGCATCAGATGCGAACCGAGCGAATCGGACATGAGCTTCTCAACGAGGCCTTCAAAGCTGTTGCGCTGCGAATCGTCGTCGTAGAGAAACTTAATTCCCATGCCGTTCTCTGGCACTTCCGGCCGCTGCGCTTCGCCGTCTTGGTTCGTCCACATCACGCGGCCGTGAATCTCGATGGGTTTTTCGAGCGCAGGAATGACCAACTTGAACAAGAACTCGGTGCCAACTTTGAGCGGCTTTGCCGTTTTAATGAAGGTGCCGCCCTTTGAGATGTTTTTTGTATAGTCGGCAAAGAAGGTATTCATCTTCTTGTATTCGACTTTCAGCTCAATGGGCGCACGAAAATGCTCGCGCTTGTCTTCTTCCGGCATCGTCCTTGAGGATCGAACCTAGGGGGCACATTGTCAAAGATTTTGGAGCCGTCGGCTCAGGCGCGCGGCGCGTTCAGCGGCGAACGAAAAAGACAGTCTTGAGCTCGGTCGCTGACTCTGTGCTGGCCGCACGCGTCACTGCCACTTTGAGCGTGAGTGATTGCGCGTCATCGGTCGCGCGTTGGAAGTAAACGAAGCCGCTCGTGCGTGTGCCCGGATCGAGTGTGGTGTCGCGCAGCGCAAGCCTGCCTACGTCATCACGCACAATGGGGGCGGTGTCTGGGTAAGCGTAGTTGAAGCCATAACCGTAGCCAAAACCGCCGCCCCACCAAGGTGAGTTGTAGAACGGCGCGTAATAGCCGCCGTAGAACCCAAAACCGGGGCCAATGTAGATGCGTGGCGCGCGGTAGAATCCGCCTGGATGCCGGTAAACACCCGGGCCGCGATACCCAGAAGGACCGCGATAGATGGGGGGGCGCGCTGGACCCGGCCGAAAAGTGCTAACCGGCGGTCGCCAACCCCAACCACCGCCACGGCCCAGTGCACCGCCTCGTCCGATGCCGCCTCGGCCGCCACGGGCTTCCACTACGAAGTCCATCTCGCCTGGTACGTACAGCGCAGGCACGAGTGTTGCCTCATCGTTCGTGTTGATACCTTCAACGACGTCCGCATCGGTTTTGGGTGCGGGCGCTTGGGGTGCGGGGGCCGCAGGTTGCGACGCGGGTTGCTGCACTTTGGGTGGCTCGTCCTCGACGCGCCACGCGGTGAACACCTGGCCGGTGTCCGTGGTGAGCGAGACGTTTGCCAGCGACACGCGCACGGGCTCAGCGCTCTCGTTGTGGATTTCGACCGCAATGGGAGTAGCTAAGTCCTCGAAGTCACGAGGGTATCCTTCCCACGCGCTGGCGTCTGCAATGAGCGTGATGCCCTTGCTTCTGGCGGTAGCGTAGGTCGTACCTTTGGCAGGAATGATCTCCGGGCGAAACGAACACGCCGCGGCAAACGAGCAAATACATGCAAGGAGGACGCGCATGCCCCTAGTGTGCGCAGAAAGGGGCGCCGCGTCCACCACCTTTACAATTCAGGCGAA
>JBIKMD010000385.1:0-5224 GCA_044359465.1 Myxococcota bacterium | reverse complement strand
GTGCGCCGGCCGCGGATAGTGCACGAGCATCCGTGTGGCGGGGTCCATGCTGGCGACGGCGCGCGCAAACGCCTCCTCGCCCGCGAGCTGACGCGCCACCTCGTTTCGGGTGTTGAAGAGGAACGCTTTCATCGCAGGCGCAGTGCTCAGTAGGATTCAATGTTAGCAGTCTCTGCAGCGCCTTCACTGCAATGTGCACGTATGACCGGAAGCGCCTTCTCAGGGAGCGGCGGCGTGTCTTGGGCATGCGTTCCGAAGCTAAGCCGCGCGCTACTTGAACAGAGATTCTTGAACGGGATGAGCTAGGCCTGCAGGCAGAGATTTCCCAAGGTGCTTGTACGCCTGAGGCAACGCGATTCTGCCGCGTGACGTACGCGCAAGGTAACCTTCTTGAATCAAGAAGGGTTCATACACGTCTTCGAGCGTGTCGCGCTCTTCGCCGAGCGCCGCAGCAAGCGTCTCGATACCGACCGGACCGCCGGCAAATTTTTCGATGATATAAAGAAGCAGACGCCGATCCATCTCATCAAAACCACGCTCGTCTACTTGCAACCGCTCGAGCGAATCTTTGGCCAACGCTTCGGTGATGCGGCCGTTGCCTTCAACTTCTGCAAAGTCGCGGAGCCGTTTGAGCAGACGGTTGGCAATACGCGGGGTGCCACGCGAACGCGCAGCGATTTGTCTTGCGCCGCCTTCGTCGAGCTCAATGCCCAAGATACGCGCCGAGCGAGTCACGATGAAAAACAGATCCTGCGCCGAATAATAGTCGAGGCGAGCTAGAAAACCGAAACGGTCGCGCAATGGGCTCGTGAGCAAACCCGTGCGCGTGGTGGCGCCAATCAAAGTGAAATGCGGCAGCGGCAGCTTCATGTTGCGAGCGTGCGGACCTTCGCCAATGATCAGATCGAACTGAAAGTCCTCCATCGCCGGGTAGAGGTTTTCTTCAATCACCGGTTGCAAACGGTGAATTTCGTCGATGAACAAAACGTCGCGCTCTTTGAGATTCGATAGCAGACCCGCAAGGTCACCCTTCTTCTCGAGCGCGGGACCGCTGGTAATCTGCAGATTCACACCGAGCTCATTGGCAACAATGTGCGCGAGCGTGGTTTTTCCAAGACCAGGCGGACCACAGAACAACACGTGGTCGAGCGCGTCACCGCGGCGTTTGGCCGCCTCTACGAAGACGCGCAGGTTGTCGATCGTCTGCTTCTGACCAACGTAGTCTTCAAAACGCTGCGGCCGAAGCGTCACGTCGAAATCGCCCGGCGTTGGGTCCCCTGCAACCAGCCTGTCCACCATGCCTGCCAGTTAGCACTGGCCGCGGGCGACGTCACTCAGTTCCGGGCGCGTACTCATTCGGGATCGTCGCCGGGGGTGCGTGTGCCATCTGGAACACCGGCGCCGCCCTCGTCTGGTCCGCCCGGAACAGGCTGTCCGCCTGGAATGCGCCCAACGTCTACACCACCTCCAAGCGAATCACTGCCGCGTTGCGGTTGGCCATAGAGCGTCACTTTTCGACCAAACACCGCGCTCAACATTTGCGCATCGAGGGTGGGTGGCTGCTCACGTTTGTTCTCGTCGCCTAGACTGACCTGCCGGCGATGCAGTTGCTGCCTTGCCGCAATTTTACTGGCAACGAACGCACGATCAGTTGGTCGGTCGTCTGCCATTGGATTCGGGCGCTCGTCGCCAGAGGCGTCGCTCGTCGAGGTGTCATCCGAGTCCTCATTGTCGTTCGAAGTCTCGCTCGAAGAATCATTCGACGTGTCAGTCGATCCACTGGTGTCATCCGTCCCAGCGGAGCCGCTCGTGCCCGCTGATCCCTCGGAGCCACTCGAAGCGCTTGAGCCACTCGAACCTTCGCTGCCAGAACCGCTCGTACTCCCTCCATCGTCGGAAGACTCCGTTCCCGTTTGTGTCCACGATTCAGAGGTTCCTTCTCCTTGTGTCACACCGATCGTTTGTCCTTCCAAACCCTCGTCGAGATGCCCCTGTGCAACATTAGTCGTCGAACCATCCGGATGCGTGACGGTCCCAGTGCCATCTGGATTCACTACGACCGTGAGTGTCTCGTGCGAACCATCGGAACGTGTCGCATCGATGGTAGCGGTGCCCGAGCCGTCCGGGTTCGCGTTCACGTTTGTCCATGTGAAGGAGGTGTAGGTAATGGGTGCGTTCGGATCACCAGCAGGACCACCTGCGCCGCCAGCAGAGCTCGGACCACCGGTTGCTCCAGGCTGATTGGCTCCGCCGGGTGAGGTCGCCCCGCCACCAGGCCCTGGAGCACCTGCACCAGTAGAGGCGCCTCCGCCGCTGCCTCCTCCTGCCGTCGAAGTACCCGGAAGGGACCCGCCGCCAGTACCTCCGCCGTCGCCGCCTAGCTTCCCAGTGCCACTGCCGGCCCCAGCACCTTCACCCGTGCCGTCGTTCCCAAGGAACGCGCTCAGATCAACGTCGTTGTTCCCGCGGCCCGTACCCGTGCCGGCGCCCGTGCCCGTACCGGAGCCACCACCCTCACCAGGGGCGCCACTGCCACCATTGCCGAAGATCGCGGTCTTGACGGTGTTCTCATCCACCTTTTTCCCGTCAATGAAGACATCATATTTAGACGGATCAAAATCTAGCGGCACCTCTCCGCCTGTTTGTTGTTCCGCGATGAGACTTTCGAGCGTGCGTCCATGAACGTTCTTGACCAGGTCTTTGGTCGCCTCCGCTACAGAGTCTTTGACGAAGCGGCCAAGAATCCCGGAATGGAAGTCATGATCCTCACCGGGCTCGGGTTCGGGCACGGTCGACAGGTCGATGGTGATCTTCTTCCAAAGCTCTGGTTTGTCGAGCTCGGTGTCCGCGCCCAAGCGCTCAGCTTGTTCGACGATGTCGGTGATTGCGCTTGGCGGCAGGTTGGTTTCTGCGGCCTCTTTAGGAAGATGCAACGCGGCGACGAGCGCCTCTAGCGCCTTTCGATTGGCAACCACTGCGGGTTCAGGCTCTGCGCGCCGCGCCGCCACAAAACGGGCAGCCTCCGTCGGCCCACTCGTTCGGGAGAAACCATCACCTTCGCCAGCGTTTTCCTTCGCTGTTTTGCCCTCTGCTTTGCCCTTCGCATCGGACGCGCGACCCGTTTCTTTGCCGCTTTCGACTACGGTGTCACTGCTCGAAGGGGTCTGCGGTACGGCTTGGCCGCGCGAAGAAAGGGGCGTCGTCATGGGCAGGTTCTTCACGCCAGGTCTGCAGTCTGGTCAGAAAAATCGACGTGCGTGATCGCCATCACGCGCCGCGACCGGGCTCAGCCGAAGAAGCGGTGCACGAAATAGATATACGGCGCCACAAAGAGCACGGCGTCGAAGCGGTCGAGCACCCCGCCGTGGCTCCCCAAAATGAAACCCGCATCTTTCACGCCCCAGGAACGCTTGAGCATGCTCTCGCACAAATCGCCAAGCTGCCCCCAGGGTGCTGAGATAATGCCAACAGTGACTGCCATGAGCGGACTCCACGGCACACCCGCCACAACTGTGACTATATATGCCGCAATTCCAGCGGCAACGGCGCCGCTCGCCAGGCCTTCAACAGTCTTGTTCGGGCTCATTTTGGGATAGAGCTTGGTGCGACCAAACGCGCGCCCACCAAAGTAGGCAAACGTATCACAGAACCAGGAAAGCGAGAGCGCCAGAAAGGCAAGGCCGCGGCCGTGCTCTGGAATCATGCGTACGGCGACAAGGAAACCCACCGGCACCGCTCCGTACACGGCACCGAGCATGGCGGCACTGGCGCGGTTACCAACGGTCGCCATGTTTCCCGGGAAAAAGACATGCGCGAGGAATACGGCAAGCAACGCGGCCATCGCGGCTTCCGCAAACGTCCACGGCACCCACTGCGGAAACCCTGCCGGCATGTACATGACAACAGCGCCGAGCGCGGCAGAGACACGCGTGGGCCACTGTTTCGTCGGCTCACCAGGCACGGAGGCCTGACCCTTGAGTGCCATCCCCGCCACTTCATCCGCTGCAAGCATGGAGAAGATGGCCATGAGCCAGTTGAAATAAGGCGCACCCGTGTACCAAAACCAGATGAACGGAGGCGCGGTGATGGCCGCAACGAGCAGCTTCTTTTTTAGCATTAGGGCTTCTTTGCTGCTGCTGGCTCCGCGGCTTTGTCCGCAGGCTTCGCAGCCGGTGCAGCAGCTTTCGCCACTGGTTTCTTCTTTGGCTTTCGCCTCAACTTCGCAGCGAGGAACGCCACGGGCTTCCACAGCTTCGCGCGCTCCCACGTGATCTCGCCGGTGCGCAGCTGCACCACGAGCCCAATAAAAAACACCAAGGTCGCAGTGCCGCCTGCGATGGCTGCGTCGAGCTTGCGGCCCAGCAAGGGCGCAAGCGAAAACCCAACAAACACGCCGCCCACGACAGAAGACAGCAGCGCAACCCACGACTGCCAGGCGACGAGCGCGATCAAAAACCCGAGTGCCGCGCCGCCCAAAAATGCGTACAGCGCAAACTCGCCATCGATGATGAGCGCCAGGGCCCGCACCAGGACGCCAAGCACCACCGCCGCAACCAACGCATGCGCGAGCCGCGGCGTGAATAGACCAAGCGCAAGCCCAAGCGCTGCCACCGGCACGGTGAGCAACACGAAAGACATGTGTGTGGTCATGGAGGTGGCTGCGCCGATCGTCCACAAGACACCAGCGAGCATGAGCCCTGCGCTCGCGCGTCTAAAGGGAAGCGCAAAACACACGAGCAGAGCACCTGCGATCAAAAAACCGAGCGCGTTGTGTGCAGGCTGCGTCTGAAGCGACGCGAGGTAGTTTTCAGGAAACAAGAAGGTCTTCGGCTCGTAGAGCTTCAACCCTTGCAGAAGCGGATCGACAGGCTCCAATTAAACCTCGAGGATCTCTTTTTCCTTCTTGGAGATCATTTCGTCCACTTTCGTGATCGCTTTGTCCGTCTCCGTCTGCACTTTTTCGAGCGCACGTTTGACGTCGTCTTCGGACATGTCGCCGTCTTTCTGCAGCGCCTTGAGCATTTCGTTCGCATCACGGCGCCCGTTGCGCACGGCGATACGCGCGTCTTCACCCTTGTTGCGGGCGACTTTGGCGTATTCCTTGCGGCGCTCCTCGGTCAGCGCAGGCACAGGGAGGCGAATGATCTCGCCATCGCTCTGCGGATTGATCCCAAGGTCGGCTTCTACGAGCGCCTGTTCCAGGGCTTTGAGCGCGCTCTTGTCC
>JBIKMD010000383.1:0-5228 GCA_044359465.1 Myxococcota bacterium | reverse complement strand
TTCGCGAAGAACCGCCGGGTCGACTTTAAATAATGAAAGCCGTCTATGTGAGTGCGCTGCTCGTCCTCCCTGCTGGCTGCATGCTCGCGTCCGAAGGCACGCTCATGCAGGCCGACATCAAGGTGCTTCGCTCCCAGCTCGATGCCGTGAAAACCGGTGTTGACGAAGATCGCGAGGCCCTGCGCGGAGCGATTGTACGGGCGGAGAAGAAAACCGCTGAAGTGCAAGAAGCGCTGGACCAGCTCAACAACAGTGCGCGCCGGACAGACGCGGACCTGGGCATTCAGCTCGACGCGCTGCAAAAGACGGTACAAGAGCTCACCGGGAAGCTCGAAGAAGTGAGTTTCAAGCTCACACAAGTGGAGAAGGCAGAGAAAACCAGCGCCGCGGTCGTGGCCCAAGAAACAAAGCCAGAGGAGCCCGCGCAAGCGCCTCCTGAGCCCAAGCTGATGTTGCCGTCGGACAAGAAGTCTGCGGCCGAGCTCGTGGTCAAGCTGCTGAATGCGCGCGAAGCGAGCAAACAAAACGAAGGTAAACGCCTTGCCGGTGACCTGCTTGCCAAGTGGCCCAAAGACGAGAATGTGAGCGACGTGGTGCGCCTCGCGCTCGGCGATCATTTGGCCGACGAGAAGCAATTTCAAAAAGCCGTCGTCGAGTACAAGAAGGTGCTCGACGTCTTTCCAAAGGGCTCACGCGCCGACCAAGCCATGTACAAGATCGCGCAGGCGTTCACGCAAATGGGCTACAAAGAAGACGCCAAGGTGTTCTTTGAAGAGCTACTTCGGCGTTATCCCAAATCAGAGCTGATCAAAGACACCAAAGCGCGTCTGGCTGAGCTCGAAAAAGCGAAGAAAGACACCAAAGGCAAGAAGAAGTGAGCGTCCTCCTTGTTCTGCTCTTCGCAGCAAATGCAAAATTCGCGATGGTCGGCTTCGTAGCGGGTGAGGGGATTAGCGACGCTAGCTTTCGAGCCATCAGCGACACACTTGCGGGCGAGCTGAGGCAGCAATCTGCAGGGCAGCTCATCACCTCTGATGAAATCAAATCGCTGCTCTCTGTAGAAGAGCAAAAGCAGATGGTTGGCTGCAGCTCTGAGTCTTGTTTTGCAGAGATTGGCGGCGCGCTTGGCGCTGAGCGCATCGTCAGCGGCTCAATCGGCAAAGTTGGCAAGAGCTGGATGCTCGTCATCAAAGCCATTCACAGCAAGCACGTCGGTGAAGTGAAACAAGTCACGCGGCGTATCAAAGACGGCAGCATTGACGACGTGCTCGATGTGATAGCGCCTGCTGTGCGCGAGCTTTTAGGTGGCGCCGGTCCCCCTCCTTCTGCCCCGCCGGCGCCCGAAGCGCCAAAAGGCCAAAACTTCGATCCGAAGATCAAAGCAGTGCCGTCTTCTGCCACGCTCGCGCTCACGCAGGTGTTTGGGGATGGCCGCGGTCACTTCTTGGCCATCGAGCCAAAGTCCGGAAGCAGCACGAACATTTTTTTCGGTACTGCGGCGGGTGTGTACCAACAAAAAATCGAGAGCTCCGGGCGCAATGGACCGCGGGCGAGTTTTGCCTTCGCCGATCCGCGCTACGTTGATGGCTGGCAGCGGCAGATCATCGTCGAGGCCGACACCGCGTCTGTGCAATGCGGGGAGGATCGCAAGCTCGAGTATAAGCTACTCCGTGCGGCCGATGCGGCGCCCGCGTACAAAGCACCGGTGTTTGCTCAGTTGTTGAAGGTGTTCCCGGTCGCGCTTGGGGTCGATGGGAATGGTGTTTACTACTATGTCGATTCGACCGGCGGTCAGCGCCCCGCGCATCGCTTGTTCATTGGTAAGAAAGGCACGCCGTTGCTGACTGCCGTAGACACCGCGGTGCGAGCTGTTGACGGTAGGGCGACCTACCTCACGGCAAGCGGCAAGCTCGTTGTGAAGGAAAAGACCATGGAGTGGGTAGCGAATGGTTCGACGATCGCGATCGATGCGATGAACTTGTACGTGAACGCGCCCATGGTCTTCACCGAGCTCGGGATGTATCCAAAAGCGCTTCAAACGCCCTGTGATGAGTAGTTCGTTTTTGTTGTTTGACGTGTTTATGTCTTTGTTTTTAATTAATAAAATATAGAATCGCGTCAAATTTGGCGTGTAGGTAAGCTGATGTAACTCGTCGCCAGACCTACCACTGTTTAGAACAAGCTCTGTCGCGCGGTGTCGCGTGACCAACAAGGAGCTGTTCATGTTCTCAAAGAAAATCTTCCCCCTTGCGTTCGTTTCGGTTGTCGCCTGCGGCAATCCCGCTTTGACCTCTAGCAGCAACGCCAATTCAGACGCGCTCTCCCTCGCTATCGATTGTGTGGTGGGTGATGGCGGCTGCCCCGCTGGCTACGAGTGCGAAACTGAGACCGAGCATGGCGCAACCACGACCGCCTGTCGCTCGCACGGCGAAGCCGAGACGGGTGTACCAAACGGAACCTGCCCGGCTGGTTTCGAAGTCGAAGAGGAGCACGGCGCCACCGAGTGCAAACGCGAAGATGGATCGCGCCGTCCGCACACCGAAGACGAAGACAACCGCGGCCGTGGTAACGCGCGCGATGGCGTTTCTGGCGTTTCCGGCGAAGCTGGCGTCTCGGGTTCGACGGACGACGCTTCTGACGACTGTGATGAAGACAGCGATGATGATCACGGTGGAGCGAGTGGCGTCTCCGGGGTGACCGGCACCACCGGCGCTTGTTCTTCAGACGCAGACTGCGGCCCAGGTCTCGAGTGCGAATTCGAGCACGGCGCTTCGTTCTGCAAAGCGCACGGCGGCAGCGGAAAAGGCAAGTGAAGAAGCGTCTCCCGCAATTGAAGGGAAAGTGATAAGGAGCATGCCATGAAGCCGTTGTTTGCCTTGCTACTCGTCGCCTGCGGCGCTGCCGTGCCAGCTGTGAGCTCTCAAAGCACAGAAAGCGCGCAGGTTCCGGCGACCGGCGTCTATTCGGGAACGTATTCGGTTCCGGTGTCTTCTGAGCTCGCAGCGAGCGCGATTTATGAGGTCGATGAAATCACCTGGTCGCTTAGTGCTGGCACGGCAACGCTGAGCTACAAGCTACCGGTCGAGTTACTCGGAAAGTCACAGCACGTGTCGTTCTCTGGCCCGTTTGGAACCTCGGGAACCTTGTATGGAGAAGCGGGCTCCGCCGTTTGCACCACCGCCGACCGGACCATCACTTGCCGCGAAGACATGCATGCGCTCATGCCCATTGAGCATGATTTGGAGCGGGTGGCCGAGCTCGCGCCAACGAGCCTCTCCTCGGAGCGTGTGAGTGTGACGCGCGTATTCATTAGCGACCCCATCGGCATCGCCAGCTTCGCGTTTTGAAGCAGCTCACCTGGCGAGCGATCAGCGTTGGCATGGTCCTCGGCGTCCCGCTGGCGATCAGCAATGTCTACGTCGGTCTCAAAACTGGGTGGGTGTTTGGCGTCGCGCTGACTGCCGCGTGGCTCGCCCAGCTTCTGTCGCGCGCTATGTTGCGTTTGCGCCTCTCTCCTTTGTCCACGCTCGAGATCAATTGTGCGCAGTCGACCGCGTCTTCTGCGGGTTTTGCGACCGGAAATGCGTTGGTGGGCGCCGTGCCCGCCGTTCTCCTGCTCGGCGGCGCAGTGCCGCTCTCTGCGCCTTCACTCATGGCCTGGGTGGCGCTCTGCGCATTGTTCGGTGTGGCTTTGGCGTGGATCGTTCATGCTCCATTTTTAAATGCGCCGGAGCTCAGTTTTCCTTCCGCTACTGCTGCGGCGACGATGCTCACGCAGACCGATCGGCGCTCCGCTTGCGTGCTGCTGCCGGCGCTCGTGAGCGCGAGTGTGCTTTCGGTTCTTCGAGACGCTCTGCGCTGGCTTCCATCGACGGTTTTGGGTGTTGAGCTCAGCGCGGTGATGCTTGGCGCCGGCGCGCTCGTTGGGCTCAAAACCTGTGGATGGCTCGTGGTGGGGGGCGCGAGTGCTGCTGCCACGCTACCTAAAGACATGGGTGTTTGGGTGGGGGCGCCGTTGCTTGTGGTCTACAGCGCGCTCAGTGTGCTGCCTCGCACGCGCGGTTGGTTCGGTCGCGCGGTGGCAATGCGGTACGCGGCTGCGACTTTCAGATCACAAGCGCCAGTGTTCGCAGTCATGTTCGCGAGCGGCGCTGCATTAGCAGCGCTCGGGCGTTCGTTGTTTGGTGTGCCGCTCGTGCTCTCGCTGCTCGCGCTCGTGTTGTCTCTCGCGTTTTGTGTCATTGCGATTCGTGCGGTTGGTGAGACGGACGTGGCTCCAGGCGGTGCGCTCAGCAAGCTGACGCAACTTGCGACCGCAGCTGTCTGGCCTCAGCTACCGATTGCAACTGTGATGACAGGGGCGCTCACACACGCGTCGGCAACAGCGAGCGCAGACTGCGTGAATGATCTCAAGTGTGGTCGTTTGCTCGGCGCCAGTGCGAAGCAGCAGGTCGTGGCGCAGGCGCTCGGCATCGTGCCTGGGGCGATTGCCTCTGTCATCGCGTTTTACATCCTCGTTCCAGACGTTGGCGCGCTCGCGTCGGGGGCCGTGACAGCGCCCGCTGCGCATCAACTCAAAGCGGTGGCGTTAGTCATGCAACACGGACTCGCTGCATTGTCTCCGTTTGCACAAGGCTGCGTCGGAGTAGGCTGTGCGCTTGGTGCGCTGCTCTTTTTTCTCGAGCGTGCAGGGCTCTCTGTGTCTGCTGTGGGCCTTGGACTTGGCTTGTTTTTGCCGCTGCCTGGATCGCTTACCATGCTGCTCGGCGCGGCGATCGGATACTGGATGAACAAGCATAGACCCGAGCTGGTTTTGCCGGCCAGCGCAGGGGTCATGCTCGGGGAAAGTGTGTGCGGAATCGGCATTGCACTGATGAACCAACTGATGCGGTGAGTGCTAGGCTTCGGGTTTCAGCTGCTCGAAGAGGTAGTCGTGCCATGTGATGCCGCAAATTCCAGCTTGTTTGGCCACGGAGAGGCCGCGTTCGTCGGTGACGAGCACCGGTGTGAGCTCGCGATGCGATTGAGAAAATTCGAGCAATATTACAGCGTCAATCTCGTTCGGCTCCTCGCGCCAATAGGTGACCGGGTGGCCTGTGTTCCAGGCAAGCGCCAAACAAGCGTTCTCGACGTGGGCTCCGAACGTCGCCGGGTCGGTCTGCTGACTCACCCTGCCGGTCGAACGCATCACGGCGAGTAGCGCGTTGTTCAGCGCGATGCGCTTTGGT
>JBIKMD010000384.1:0-5228 GCA_044359465.1 Myxococcota bacterium | reverse complement strand
AGCAAACGCGTCTCGCTCCGCTTGTGTTAACGTGATGGTTTTTTCGAAGTCCGGCAGGGCACGAAGGCGCTCACGTTGCTGCCAGCGCCAATCGTTCCACTGCGCGTCGCTGGTGCTTTCAAATCCACGCCGCGTCACCGGTGAAAATCTGTCACGCACCGAGGGGGCCGGTTGGGGCCGTGGCGCGCTGTCTAAGGGTGAGTCGGGCACAACAAACGCGCTGTTATCGGAGGGATCTCATTAGCGCAATGACTCCGTTAAAACTGGGTGAGGGACCTACAAAATGGGTGGTCCCGGTGGGTCTAGGCATCGCCGGAGCCACGCGGGTTTGCTAGGCTCTGTGTCATGTTTCGTTTGCTCCTCCTCATTGCGCTAGTGCCTGGTTGTAAAGCGACGGTCGGTACGAACACCCTCGTGGAGGTGCCGCCAGACAGTCGAACCCGCTGTGAAGCCTACTGCCGCGACCTCAAACTCTCGCTCTCCTCCGTGGTGATCATGGCGAACGAAGTGGGCTGCGTTTGTAGTGTCGCCTCGGTCACAGCGGACGCGTCTGACGCAGGGAGCGCCATGGCTGCCGGGGTCTTGGCAAAAAAAGCCAAGGAACGGCGCGCGCAAGACGAGCAGCAGCGCGGGGCAGAGCAGCACTAGAAGAGGTCGCAATCGATACACAGACTGTTTGGGGAGCGGAAAGATCGATCGCTCATCGCCACGGCTCACACATCGAACTCGACATCGAAGCTAGTGCGTGCGCCGCTTGATCTCCTCACTGTACACATTTGCGCTGGGGCGAGGGCGCCGCGTGAGATCCGACGTGATCTCGATGAGACCAAAACGAAACGTGTAGCCGTGCAGCCACTCGAAGTTATCGGTGAGGCTCCAGTGATAGTAGCCCCGCACATCGAGGGTGCGTTTGGCTCGGTCGAGCGCTGCGAGTGAGTCGCGCAGGACCTGCGGGCGAAGGTGATCCGTCGCATCCGCAAGGCCGTTCTCTCCCACGATCAGCGGTTGTGAAAAGCGCACCGCGGTTTGGGTGAGCATCTGTTCTAGTCCGTCTGGATGGATGCACCAGCCGTTGTCCGCGACGGGATCGCCATCAGCACAAGGCTGCTTGCCGCCGAACGCGCGGATGTTGAAGCGCCCGTAGTAGTTCACGCCAATGTAGTCGCTGCGGGTGTCGTGTCCGATGACAGAGAGCGCTGTTTCATCGAGCAAGGTTGCGCCAACTGCGAGCCGCAGATAGGTCCAATTGGCCAGCTCATCGAGCGTCCACGCAAACAAGCGGTCGAGGGGATGCCACGTGCGTGCTGGGGTGTAGAGCTGGAGACTGTTCACCAGGCCCACACCAAAAAGCCCTTCACGCTTCACCGGCTGAAGCCGATGAATCCAGGCCGTGACAGCTTGGTGAGCGCGGGCCAGATTCAGCGAGGCAAGGACCGCGTGCCACGGCGAGCGCTCGTTTGGCGGATACTCGCCCTTGATGAAACCAAGATGCACGAGCACGCTCGGTTCGTTGAAGGTGATCCAAAGGTCGCAGACATCGCGAAGCGCGAAGGTGACCCGCGCTGCATAACGAAAAAACCACGCCGAAGCGCCGGGTGCCGTCCAGCCTCCACGATCAACGAACCATTGCGGATGCGTGAAATGGTGCAGCGCGATCATGGGCCGCAGCCCCCTGGCTCGCATGGCCAAGGCTATCGCGCGGTAGTGCGCAATCACTCCCTCATCGAAGTGCCCTGGCTGCGGTTCTACTTTCTCCCAAGCAAAGGAAATGCGCACGGACTGAAGTCCCATCTGCTGCGCAAGTGCAAAGTCTTCATCATAGCGGTGCCAAAAGTCGGTCGCTACGTCGGCTGTGTCATGGTTGCGAATAGGCGAAGGGTCGCGGTGTTCGAACGCGTACCAATCGCTGTTTTCGCCTTTTCCAAACAGCCCCTCAGTTTGATGCGCAGACGCAGCTGCGCCCCACACAAACGACGGCTCATACGCTGCGAGCAGTAAAACGAATAACATGCGTCGCTTCGATCTTTCATCCGCGCGCAGTTTGCAATGCACGGTTGGCTGCGCTTAGAAGGAGGTCATGCGAATTATCATTGTCAGTGTGATTGCAATGTTCGCGGTGGCTTGTTCGAAGGAAGAGGCCCCGAAAAAACCAAAACCGCTCCAAGCCGAAGCCCCAGCAGCCGCAGATAAAGCGGAAATCGATTCGGCGAAGCTCGCGTTATTCGGCGCGCTCCCAGAGAAAATGCTGAAGCAAGGAACTTCAGTGAACGAGGACAGAGTGGCCCTCGGCCGCATCCTCTTCTTCGAAACCCGCATGTCGGCGAGCAACACCTTGTCGTGCAATTCCTGCCACGACCTACAGACCTACGGTGTCGACAATCGCAAGACCTCCGAGGGCCATAAAAAACAGCTCGGCACGCGCAACTCTCCCTCCGTCTACAACGCGGCTGGCCACGTCTCGCAGTTTTGGGATGGGCGTGCTGCCGATGTTGAAGAGCAAGCAAAAGGACCGATCCTCAACCCAGTCGAAATGGCGATGAGCGATGAGAAAACGCTGATTGCGGAGATCAAGAAGGTCAAAGCCTACGAGGAACTTTTCAAAAAAGCGTTCCCTGGTGAAGCGCAACCGGTCACCTACAACAACATCGCCAATGCGATTGGTCACTTCGAACGGCTTCTGGTGACGCCATCGCGCTGGGATAAGTTCGTCAAAGGTGACAAGAACGCGCTCACCGCAGAAGAAAAAGCGGGCTTCAACAAGTTCAATGACGTGGGTTGTGTGGCTTGTCACTCAGGCGCCTACGTGGGTGGCGCGATGTACCAAAAACTTGGCCTAGTGAAGCCCTATGAGTCGAAGGATCAAGGGCGTTTCGAAGTGACGAAACAAGAAGCGGATCGCATGATGTTCAAAGTGCCGAGCTTGCGCAACATCGAAAAGACCGCGCCCTACTTCCACGACGGCAGTGTTGCGACGCTGGAAGACGCCGTCAAGCTCATGGGCAAACACCAGCTCGGCAAAGAGCTATCGGATGCGGACACCGCATCGATTGTGGCTTGGCTGAGGACGCTGACGGGTGAGCTTCCGCCCAAAGAGCTCATTGCGCGTCCAGAGCTTCCAGGCGCCAAGAAGATCTGAGCTCGCTCACACTAAGTGCGCGAGCAAACCGTAAAAGAAGCGCTTGAAGAAGTCGGCAATCGACTCCCAGAAGCCGAGCTTGCGCGGCCTGACATAAACATCGGTGTTCGTGGCGATGATGTGTTCCAGGTGCGCCTTCGCCGTTTCCACCATCTTCGGATCATCCGTAAACATCAGCCCTTCAACGAGTGAGCCGTCAGCGGGCTTCTCCAGGTTGTAGCTGCCAAACGCTGCGACCTTGTCATCCACAACGTAAACTTTGCTGTGATCGAGCGTGCGCGTTTCCATGATGCGAATGCCCGCATCTAAGAGCGCGGGGTAGTTGGTGGACGCATTGATGTACGGAATGTTCGACTTCGTGTTTGCGTTTGGCCCAGCCGTGATCACTGTCACTGCGACGCCGCGTTTGCTCGCTGCTATCAGCTCGCCTTGTAGTGCGTCTGATGCATTCACATAGTTCGAAGTCACCGTGATTGATTTGGTGGCGCGTTTGAATGTTTCAAGGAGCGCGGTCGTGACCCGATTCGCTTCGGGTTCGAACACCGAACCTGTACGCAAGGGGTCGCACACAACGAGCTGCATCATGGTGCCGCGAGGCTCGCCCTTCAGCGCGCGAGCTGCGTTCTCTCCGCGCGCGGTCATGAACGCGCGTTTGATCTCGGCAAGCGCAGAATCTAGGCGCAACTGATAGTCTTGTTTGGCTTGATCGTGTTCAAAAAGTGAAACCGCTAGGGTGGGATCGGCATGCCGCATGATCTCGATGGTCTCGGCGCCAAGGCTCCCGACGATCGTGCCTTGCAAAAGCACCTCGAAGTCGCCCCATTTGACCACGTACGATTCGCCCACGTTGCGTCCGCCGTAGATTGCCGTGTGCCCATCTACGATCAGCGACTTGAAGTGCATCCCGCGGCCGAGCCTACCCACTTGCTCGATGGGCGGCGCGTACCACGCAACAACGCCGCCCGCCTCGATCAGCGCATCGAGCTTCTTATCGACCCCCTCGACCTCTTCATTGGGGTAAGTCGAGTACCACGCGTGCTGCGCCAAGAAGTCGACGACGAGCGTGACCTTGACCCCTCGTTTTGTCGCCGCAATCAGGGCGTCGAGGTAGGCCTCGCCGTAGGCGTCTGGTTCAATGATATAAAGTGTATTGACGATGGTGCTTTGCGCCGCGCCAATGAGTGCCAGGCGCTGCGCCCAGGCCTCGCTTCGGTCGGTGAGGGCTTCGATCTTACTAGCGTATGCCGGCGGCCTCTCGCCGAGCTCAGTGAGCTTCTTCCAATAGTCGAGACCAAAACCCGGCGGCGCGCTGAGCTGCGTTGGGATTGATGTCCGCGGCGCGTCAATCGCATCGACGAGCGCCAGAGGTTGCGTTGCCACTTTAGGCGAAGGGGCAGGAACCGCGGGCGCCACACGAAAGGCCGGTATGAGCGAAATAGGCGTTTGCACAGGAGCCTCCACGCTCCCTGGGTGCTTAGCTTATCGCGCTGGCGTGGCCCTTGTTGTTTACAAATGTCTTGAAGACGCCATCTTAAAGGGCGACGCGAAGCTCGAGCCAGAAGCGTTGGCCCATGCGTTCCCCGTCTGCATAGTCACGCAGGACGTGTGAGGTGAGCGGATAACGGTGGAAACGAATGTCCAGGAGGTTTGTACCGGCGGCTACCAGATTGAAGCGACCGGGCTCATCGAGCTTCACGGCGACCTGGGCATTCCAAATGACGCGGCCGGCGTACTCACGGGTGCCAGGCACGTCTTTATCGCTGGTAAAGTCGACCATGGAGTCTTGGACATAGATTTGAGTCGAGGCGGTGACGCGGCTGAAGGTGAGCTGCGCGCCAAGGCCTGCTTGGTGCTCGGGTTTGACGGGCGTAAAGTGGTAGAACGCCCAGACTTTGCCCATCTTTCTGATGTCGGCCTCGAGGCGAATGCTGCTGAGCGGAATCCACAAGGTGTCCGGGAAGTTGCCAAAGACCGCCGGCAGCTTATTGCCAAAGCCCGGATACGCGCTCACTGGGATGCCGTTGATGTCTGGAGCAGGGTCATCAGAATCAACGCTGACCGGAATGATCACGTTGTTGATGCGCATAGCGAC
>JBIKMD010000381.1:0-5230 GCA_044359465.1 Myxococcota bacterium | reverse complement strand
ATTTTCGCGCCCCTGAGCTTGGACGTAATCTGCAGGAATTCGGCGTAATAATTGCGCATCGCATCGTTCATCAAATGGCGCATTCTCGCGTTCTTCTGCGCCAACTTCAGGTCGAGGTTGAGATCCTTTATCGCCTCGGTGAGCACGATGAAGGCAAGCTCAGCAAAATCCATGTTGTCGATGTTGCCGAGCACCGCGAAGTTCGCCGTGCTCTTCACAATCTCGCTGGCTCCGCCGCTAGCACCAGCGCCGCCAACGCCTCCACCCATGCCGCCGCTCACATCGGATCCGACGCCCCCGGAGCCAAGACGCATCGCGACGGGCTGCTCCACCTGTGAGGCCACATAGTCATAGGTTTGCAAGAACTGCGGCGTGATACCCAGCGCGGCCATTTCTTGCGTCGCCTGCGAATAGAACTCCGGCTCGACGATGAGATTGCCCCACGGGTCTACCTGGTCGAGCTCGCCCTCAGGCAACGGACCGTAGAGCGCATCGAGCACCGCTTGCTCGGCAAGCCTCGCTGCTTCTGCGGCCTCGTCCACTGGCTTCGCCGTGCCTTCGGCATCACCTACTACCTGCCGCATGCCCTGGGCACTACTTGCTGCTGGGGGCTCGGGTTCAGGAGGGGCAGCGGCGGGGTCGTTTTTTGGGTCTTGCGCCTTGGCGTCGGCGCCCTTGCTCGTTTCATCAGTGGGCTTGGGATTGGCCGCGAGCTTGGACGCTTCGCTGTTCTTCGTCTCGGCCGCTTTGTTTGCCTCCTTCGCAGCGACGTCCGTGTTCTTCTTTGTTTGGTCTGCTTCCTTCGACTGCGTTGTTTTCTGCGCGTCCTGCGCCGTCTTTTTTGATTGATCCGCTTCTTTGCTTGCGGACTTGGTGTCTGCGGACTTCGCGCTGTCAGCCTTCGTCGCGGGCTGAGCGTCCTTTGCCTTGACGCTGTCGTTTGCTTTGGCGCTGTCGTTTGCTTTGGCCGCCGGAGTCTCAGGCGCCCGTGTCTCGAGCACAGGCTGCTTTTGCGGTTCGTTCTGTTTCGCGGGCGCCTCGTCCTTGCGCAGCGTCGTGTTCTTTGCTTCGAGCGTGCGTTTTACCTCGGCAAAGTCGGGTAACTTTGGCGGCGTTTTTGCGTGTTGCTCCAACACCTCCCGTTGCCATGTTTCGACGAGGTCACGCATTTTCCCCGCCTGCTGCTTCAGCTCAGGATTGCTCGCTAGCTTGTTATGAAGGCGCAGTGCTTTTTCGGGATCAATCCGTACCTTGAGTGTGCTCTCGATCAGCTCCTGGAGCCCGGGCATCGCTAGCTCCTTGAGCTTCGCTTGCGCGGCGGCGGCCTGCGCTGGCCCGCCCCGGGGCATGCCTTGATCGCGCGCTTGTTGGAACGCGTCCGACTCGATCTTTTTGTCCTTCTGGATCGCGTCGGTTTTTTTGTTGATGTCTTTGAGCGCTTGCTCGGCCTGCGCTGACTTGGCCTCGTCAAGGCGCGCGTCTTGAAGCGGCGTTATCCCCGTGGAACTTGGGCCAGATCCCGAAACTTTGCTCATGAACCAAGCACCTCTTGCGTTGCCACTAAAAGCCTACCACAACGTACATTCTCGGGTCAGGTCAAAGGTGGTTAATGATTGCGATTAGCGGCGCGCTTTCGGGGCTCAAACCAGCGCAAATCAACGCTTTGGAGCGCACGCTGCGGCGCCGCGTGCCAGCGGCGGAGCTAATCAGCAACGAGCTCCTACAGCACCTGCTTGACACGTCCGAGTCGATTCGTCGTCGTATTGGGGTTTTGATTGATCGCCAAGGGCATGTGCAGGCCGTCGTTGTGGGCGACGCCCACCGCATCTACTTGCCGGATCTAGGTCGTAGCCGCGCTGGCCAGGGGCGCTTTCGTGGGCTGCGGTGGATCCAAACGCAGCTGCGCGATGGAGACCTCAGCCGGGAGGATTTCGCAGACTTGGCGAAGCTCCGCCTCGACTACCTGCTCAGCGCCTTTCGCCATGACAACGGTCGCATCCTGCTGCGCGGTGCCCATCTCTCTGCAGAGCAGGGCGACGGCGTGCCTTACTGTGAGGAACAATACGGTTCCTCGGCCGCGGAGCTCGTCGGAGACGACTTTTTTTCTTTCGTTACCTCGCTAGAAGATGCCTTCGCCAGCACCCAAGCGCGCACCGTTCGGGCGCCGCATAAACAAAAGAACCGCGCCATGCTCGTGGCGGTGGGTCCGCGCCGTGTGCAGCTCGAAGACAGCTTGAATGAAATGCAGGAGCTCTGCCGCACGGCTGGCGTCGCTGTGATCGATACGATGCTGCAGGTGCGCAAAGACATCGATCCGCGCTATCTCGTCGGTCACGGAAAGCTCGAAGAGATCGTGCTCGCGGCGCTCGACCAAGATGCCGAAATTCTCATCTTCGATCGTGAGCTGACCGCAACACAATCGCGTTCGATTGGCGACGCAACTGCGCTCAAGGTGCTCGATCGCACGCAGCTCATTCTCGATATTTTTGCGCAACACGCAAAGAGCGAGGATGGGCGCTTGCAGGTGGAGCTCGCACAGCTCAAATACAATCAACCGCGGCTCAGCGAGATGAGCACGACGATGAGCCGGCTCACGGGTGGCATCGGCGGCCGCGGGCCCGGTGAAACGAAGCTCGAGATCAATCGCCGGCGTGCGCATGAGCGCATCACCATGCTGCAAGGTCGCATCGAGGAGCTGTCGAAGCGCCGCGGTCTGCGCCGGCAAAAACGTCGCGAGAGTGGCCAGCCGGTCGTCGCCATTGTCGGTTACACCAACGCGGGCAAGTCCACCTTGCTCAATGCGCTGACCCAGAGCGACGTGACTGCAGAGGACAAGCTGTTTGCCACCTTGGACCCGGCGAGCCGGCGCTTGTTTTTCGCCCCAGGGCAAGCCGCCATTGTCGCGGACACGGTCGGTTTCATTCGAGATTTGCCGGAAGATTTGCTCAACGCTTTTGCGGCGACTTTGGAAGAGCTCAAGGACGCAGATCTGCTCTTACACCTGATCGACGCAAGCGACCCTATGCGCGCTAGCCGGGTTGCGTCGGTGGAGGGTATCTTGTTCGACATGGGGCTGAACAAGAAGCGGCGCATTCGCATCTGGAACAAGGCCGATGCGGCGGAAGAAGCGCCGCTGAGGACCCTACGGGCGCGCGGCGAAGTCGTGATTTCCGCAACCGAACGCCAGGGCTTCGACGTGTTGCGTGAGCGAATGTACCGTGAGCTTTTCCCACCGGACGACGCATGACGATCTTAGGCAGAGTCGAAGCGCACGCCAAACGATCGGCAGAGGCTCCAGCCCTCTCCTTCCTCGGTGACGGAGAAAAGGTCAGCGATACCTTAACCTATTCGCAACTGGTTGAGCGGGCACGGGCACTTGCGATGCGCCTCAACAAAGACGTGCGCGCGGGCGAGCGAGCGCTGCTCGTCTACCCGCCGGGGTTAGATTTCTTAGTGGCGTTTTTTGCCTGTCTCTATGCGCGTGTCATCGCCGTGCCCGTGTATCCGCCTGATCCGAGACGGCTCGAGCGAAGTCTGAAGCGTCTGGAGCATATCGTTCGCGACGCACAGCCTGAATGTGTGCTGACCGTTTCGTCGATCGCGGCCGCAGCCAAAGCTTTGCCGCTGCATGGGCTGGAGAAGCTGCCCTGGATCGCCAGCGATGTGAGCATGGAGCGAGGCACAGGCACACTGACGCTCCCGCGCCCAGACGACATTGCGTTCTTGCAGTACACCTCTGGTTCTACGGCCGCGCCAAAAGGTGTGGTCGTTCGTCATGACCACATCGTCGCAAACTCTGCGTACATTGCCGAAGTCCAAGGCAACGACGAGACGAGCCTTTCTCTCACGTGGCTACCGAGCTTTCATGACATGGGCCTCATCGAAGGCCTGCTGCAACCGCTCTACTCTGGCTTTCCCGGCTACCTCATGCCGACGAGCGCTTTCCTCGAACGTCCGCTCCGCTGGCTCGAACAGATCACGCGTTTGGGAATCACCAACAGCGGCGGGCCGAATTTTGCTTTCGAGCTTTGCGCTCGGCGCGCTAAGCCCTCAGACCTTGCGCACTTACAGCTAGGCAGCTGGCGCGTTGCTTACGACGGCGCCGAACCAGTGCGCGCGGAAACTTACGAGCGCTTTGTCGAAGTGTTTGGGCCCTGTGGTTTTCGGCGGACGACATTCTATCCCGTCTACGGCATGGCCGAGGCGACGCTGATGATCTCGAGCAAGCACAGAGCGGATCTGCCGCTTGTTATCGACGTCGACCGAGACGCGCTCGAGCTCGGCCGCATTCAGCCGCCGGCACGGGTCGAAGCGCGTCGCCAGCTCGTTGGTTGCGGCCGCGTAGGTGGCGGCTTTTCCGCGCTCATCGTCAACCCTGCCGACCGCACGCCAGCGCCAGACAAACAAGTGGGCGAGATCTGGCTGCGAGGTAGCTCCGTTACCGAGGGTTACTTCGAGAACACGGACGCAACGCGTGAGACCTTTGGTGCGCGTCTTGCTGATGGAAGCGGAACGTTTTTGCGCACAGGTGATCTCGGATTTTTTCATGGCGATCAGCTCTTCGTCACTGGGCGCAGCAAAGAACTGATCATCGTGCGCGGTCGCAATGTGTACCCGCAAGACATCGAGCGCGCGGCAGAACGTGCGCACCCCGCGCTAAAGCAGGGCGGTAGCGCAGCATTCGCGATCTCAGTGAATGGTAACGAAGAGGCCGGCATCGTCTGCGAAATTGACGAGACAAAGAGCCATGATCCAGAAGCCATCGCCGCAGCGCTCGGGCGCGAGGTGGCCCACCTACTCGACCTTTCCCTTGCGCGCATCGTGCTCGTAAAAAAGGGGGAGCTGCCAAAGACCTCGAGTGGAAAACTGCAACGCGCTGCTGCGCGCGAGCTGAGAAATGATCCCGCGGCGCCTGTCCTTGCGCGCTTCGAGCGCACCGAAGAATTGGCAACGCCTCGCGCCTTAGAACCACGCAGCGTGCAGGGCGAACAACGCATCCGTCCCCTCGATCATCCGGCAGCTGTGATCGAAACGCACGCGCGCGTGCAACCAGACAAGAACGCGCTCCGCTTCATGAGCTGGCGCATGAGCTACGGCGCGCTCGACGCGCAAGCGAATCGTCTCGCACACATGTTTGCGTCACTTGGCGTTCGGGCGAATGATGTCGTGGCTGCGTTTTGTGAGCCAGGACTCGAATACGTCGCAGCGCTCTTTGCGATTTGGAAGCTCG